>CBINGT010000110.1:0-9310 GCA_966250245.1 uncultured Anaerolineae bacterium | reverse complement strand
GGCGCCAGGGCGATGATCGCGCCGACGTTCAGATCGCGGTTCGCCCAGCCGTCCAGACGCGCCCCGATGCCCGGCGCGAAAGAGTCATCGACGGTGGAGTGGCAAAGCGCACACTGAATCCCGATCGACTCTAGGTTTCCGGCGTCGTCGAAGAAGCCAGTGACGCCCACGACAGCGTTTAGCTCAAGCAGCGCCAGAGTCGTCGCGGGATCGTCAAGGTCGACCTCACCCGCCCGAATCTGCTCGACCAGCTCGGTAGGCAACACTTCAGCATCGACTTTCAGCCCAACCGACAGCGCTGTGTTCGGGCTCACCCCTGGACCGACGCCCCCAAGCTGCTCCCCTGCGATGGCCTGATGAAGCTGGAGCGTGCCGCCCCAGAAGACCTCATCGCCAAAGGTATCGAAGCGGAAGATCTCGCGGCCCTCTTCGATGAGTTGCCGGTTGGCGTCATCCTCTTGCGCCGAGGTGCTTGTCAGAGCCAGACTGGCGCCCACCAGCACAAGCAGCGCACCGATTGCACCCATCCCTACGAAGCGATTGACTTTAAGCTGCATCTCCATCACCTCATGTATGAAGAACCGATTGCTTGCTCATAAGCACATCAGTCGGTCGAGAGGCGCCTCGTTCACCTGTCTGGACGAGCGATCGTCCAGACAGGCGGGTGAGGAGCGCAAAGAGCCATCGCTTGCCGGTATACGCCGACGGTGCAGCGAAAAAACAACCGCCCCGGCTCTAGTGGGCCGGCTCGGGCCCAATCTGCTGCAAAAACTCCGCACGGAGCGCCGCATTCTTCTGGAAGCAGCCGAGCATGGCGCTGGTGCGCATCCGCGCGCTGCGCTGTTCGACGCCGCGCATGGCGGCGCAGAGGTGCGTCCCTTCCATCACGACGGCGACTCCCTGCGGATGCAGCACGTCGTCCAACTGCGTCGCGATCTGTTGCGTCATGCGTTCCTGAACCTGCAGGCGGCGCGCGTACATCTCCACGATGCGCGGGATCTTCGACAGCCCGATGACCCGATCTCGCGGGATATAGGCGACGTGTGCCTTACCGAAGAACGGCAAGAGGTGATGCTCGCACAGGCTGTAATACTCGATGTCCTTCACGACGACCATCTCGCTGTAGTCCACGTCGAACAGCGCCCCGTTGACCAGCGTCTCGATGTCCGTCTCGTACCCTGCCAGCAACTCTCCGTACATCCGCGCCATTCGTTGCGGCGTGCCGCGCAAGCCACTCCGCTCTGGATCCTCGCCCAGCAGCACAAGCAGAGAGCGCAGGAGCAGCTTGATCTTCTCTTCGCGATCCGGGTAGGGGATGGTCACTTCGTCGCTAGCCCGGCTGGGCCGGTGACCGTTGCCGTGCGATACATCGAGTGCTGCCGTACCGATTGGATCCCAATCCATCATGCCTTCTCCTATCGTCCCTGTTGGAGCGTTCGGATCGAGAAACGATCTGGCTCGGCGAGAAGCTGGCGGGCCTCGTCTACCTTGTCCCAGACGTTCCAGAGCAAGACGCCGCAAACGCGTTGCCCGTCGAGGTAGTAGATGACGCCTTTGCGGAAAGGCTCCTGCCAGTCGACGACCGTTTCCAGACGCGAATCAAGCCGCCCCACCGCTTCATAGCCGAGGTCAAACATATCCGAGTAGTACATCGGCGTGTGGTCGTACACTGCTTCGGCACCGGCCATCGCCCGGCCCGCGACCGCGCCCATGCTGTTGGCAGCGTCCTCATGCTCGACCCGGCGGCGCGTGCCAAGCACCGGATCGGGGAAGTTGGCGACATCGCCCGCCGCGTACACGTCCGGATGGCTGGTGCGCAGGCTGCTGTCCACAACGATCCCGTCGGTCACGTTCAGCCCCGCCGCCTCGGCCAGCGCCACGTTCGGCGTGATGCCGATGCCCGCCACGACTGCGTTTGCCTCAATCCGGCGGCCGCTCTCGGTGACGACGGTCAGCTCGTTTCCCGCGCCTTCCACGTCCACGACCGATTCGCGAGACAGGACGTCGACGCCTTGCTCGCGGTAATACTCATTCAGGTGAGCCGCCAGGTCTGCGGGGAACTGGCGGGCGCCGATCCCACCTTCGGGAAACAGCATGGTGACGTGCTTGCCCTGCATCGCCAGCGCCGCTGCGATCTCGGAGCCGATGAAGCCGCCGCCGATCACCACAAAGCGATCGTGCTGCTCGGCCAGGGCGCGCAGACGGCGGTAGCTGTCCAGACTGCGAAAGTAAATGATATTGTCGCCGCCAAAGGGCAGGCGTCGCGGCTTGCCGCCGGTGGCAAGCAGCAACTTGTCGAAGGTATACACGTCTCCGGCCTGATCTCGCGCCTCTTTGCGGTCGAGGTCCAGCGCCACGACGGTGCGCCCCAGATAGAAAGAGACGCCTTCCGGCACGTCGCGCCAGATGTCCTCTTGCGTTTTCTTGCCCGTCCACAACTGCTTGCTAAGCGGTGGACGGTCGTACGGGTAGTGCTTTTCGCTGGAAATGACGGCGATGTCGGCATTGGCGTCCACCTCGCGAATACCATGCAAGGCAGAGGCAGCGCTCATGCCGCCACCGATGATGAGGTAGGGATGATGGGTCACGTCGATCTCCTTTGCTCAGCATTACCGATGGGTCAGCGGCGCGCAGAGGGTGCGGCGCGCTGCAATCAGCGCGGCAGGCGGATGCCTTTGCCGCGAGCTATTCGATTTCCGATTCGAACCGAAATTCGTCCGTTTCGAGCGGCTGGTCCATGTGGACGTGAAACACACAGCGACCGTCGCCTTCCTGAAAGCGCTGGGTGCGGGTGACCCGGCGCCCGAGAAGCCGGCTGAGGACAGAAACGGTCATGCTGCACAGGGCAGGGCGTTGCATGGCGACGTTGAGGAAGGGGCAGTTTCGCTCGATCAGCTCGAGGTCACGCTCGCCTTCGGCCACTTCGGTAAAGGGATCGTTTTCGATGTAGTAGCTGCGAAGCGCATTCAGCCGTTCCGCGAGGTCCATCCCGGCGAGCTGTGGCTCCCACCGCGCGACCTGCTCGTCGGCGAGCGCGCCCAGCACGCGGCGCAACGCCTCGTCGCCCAGCGCTCCGCCGATCGCGTCGATCAGCCCCACCGCCAGATCGTCGTAATTCTTGGGAAACAGGTGGTCGCCGGACGCGGTGAGGGAGTAATAGCGTAGCGGGCGGCCGGTCCCTGAGGGATTGGGGCGCTCGCTGCGCTCCACGAGCCGCAGGGCAACCAGTTGGTTGATCTGCTGGCGGACGGCTTCATAGGTGACGTGCAGTTGGCTTGCGATCTCGGCCATGGTGCACTCGCCGTGTTCTTTCAGCAGCACCATGATTTTCTGTTGCACGTCGGGGATGCCTGCGCCGGGATCGGTTGCCATGTGATCACCTCGTTAGCCAGCAAGTTCGTGCAGAGACATAACAAGCCTTCGCCGAGCCAATTGATGAGGGCGCTCAGCCAGGGGCTCTATAAAGAACATAAGCCAGTTGATTTGGTTTGTCAACTTATTTCTTGTAAAACTTGATTTTTGGTCTGCCGACAGCCAATGTTACGCCGAGCGCCGCAATGTCCCGTCGATTCTTACAGACCGTGATGAACTAATAAAAATCCAAAGACCGCAAAAGACTCGTATGGAGTGTTACTGGTAGATGGGCCTATCTGACGCTGTCAGAAAGAGAGGGGAACAACATGTCAAAGAACCACACATTACGCTTCAGGTTTGTTCTCGCGCTCGTACTTGTGTTAGGCACGATCTTCGGGCTCCAGGCTGTCGCCGCGCAGGAAGAAGCGGCGACCGTGCAGCTTGGCGGTAATGACGAGCTTGGCCCGTTCCTGGTCGACGCAGCGGGGATGACGCTTTACATCTTCGCCAACGACGAGCCGGGCGTTAGCAACTGCTCCGGAGACTGTCTGGCGAACTGGCCCGCACTGACCGTCGAAGAAGGCCAGGTGCCCACACTGGCGGCGGGGGTTCCTGGACGCCTCGGCATGATCCAGCGCGAAGACGACGGCACGTTCCACGTGCTGTATAACGGAATGCCGCTGTACTACTGGGTGAACGACACGCAGCCGGGCGATGCGACTGGCCATCTGCGCGGCGATGTGTGGTTTGTCGCGCAGGCTGCGACCGTGTCGCTGGGCGGCAACGACGAACTGGGCTCGTTCCTCGTTGGTCCGAACGGCATGACGCTCTACACCTTCGCCAACGACGAACCGGGCGTCAGCAACTGCTCAGGGGACTGCCTGACCAACTGGCCGCCGCTGCTGGTCGAGGAAGGTCAAGAGCCGACGCTGCAGCCTGGTCTGGCGGGCACGCTTGGCACGATCACACGCGACGACGGCACCATCCAGGTCACGCTGAACGATATGCCGCTGTACTACTGGGTGAACGACACGCAGCCGGGCGAGGCGACCGGCCATCTGCGCGGCGATGTGTGGTTCGTGCACCAGCCCACGACCGTTTCGGTCGGCGGCAATGAGGAATTGGGCGACTTCCTGGTCGGGCCAGATGGGATGACGCTGTACCTGTTTACGAATGACGAGCCAGGCGTCAGCAACTGCTACGACCAGTGCGCGGTCCGCTGGCCGCCGCTGCTGGTTCCCGCTGGTTTCGAACCGACGGCAGGCGAGGGCGTGACGGGCACGCTGGGCGTCACCGAGCGCACCGACGGCACCCTGCAGGTCACCTACAACGACATGCCGCTTTACTACTGGATCAATGACGTCGCGCCGGGTGATGCAACCGGCCAGAACGTAGGCGAAGTGTGGTTTGTCGTCCCGCCCGAAGGCGAGATGAGCACCGGTATGTAGGCGAGATTGTCTGCCTGAAAACCGAGAGGCTGCTTGCAAACCTGCTCTCATAGAGAGTGAATGACCGGTCAGCCGGTCGCACGCGAACCCCTGCGCACCTTGCCAGGGGTTCTTTTTTGTCTGGAGATCGCCACCGAGCGAGCAAAAGATCTGCTTGACAGCCTTCCGTTATCCGTGCTATCGTCATGTTACCGGTTGCGCAACCGGTAACGGAAACCGGTTAAGCTTAATAATCACGGGTTTCGTTTGATGCGCGGCAATATTTGATCAATCGTTTGGCGCACTTCCGTCAGTGCGGTGGTTAGAAAGTTAGGCTTTAGCGATCCCCATGTCCCGACTCGTCAAACGCGCAACGATGGCCGACGTGGCCCAATACGCTGGCGTAACCAAGACGACCGTTTCGCGCGTGCTGAACAACAAAGGCGAGATCAGCCCAGAGACTCGCGCGCGCGTCCTCAACGCGGTCGAGGTGCTTGGGTACCGGCGCAGCCGGATCGCTCGCAGCCTTGCCACCGACCGGACGTTTTTGCTCGGCCTGATCGTCCCCAGCATTTCCACCGAGTTCTTCATCGACATCGCGCGCGGCGCGGAAGACGCCGCCTGGGAAAACGACTACAAGATTATCCTGTGCAACACCGAGAATGACTGGGACCGGGAAGAGGGGATGTTCCGCTTTCTGGAAGATATCCAGGCCGATGGCATCGTCGTCTGCTCCCCTCGCTTGCCGGAAGAGCGCCTTGTTCCCCTGGTCGAGCAATTTCAGAACGCCGTGGTCGTCAACGGTCAGGGTATTGCGTGGCGCGAGTTGGCGGGCGCGATCGAAACCGACGACGCAGGCGGCATGAAACTCGCCGTCGAGCACCTGATCGCGAGCGGGCGCCGCCACCTGACCTATCTGGGCGGCCCGCCCGACGCCCGCGTGAGCACGGAGCGTTATCTTGGCTTCCTGAATGCGCTCGAAGCGACGGGGCACACGTCAAACCCGGCGTGGCACACGGCCTGTCACCGGGCGGATCTGAAGGGGGGCTACGACGCGATCAAGCGCCTGGGCGACGTGCTGTCGGAAGTGGACGCGATGGTCTGCTTCAACGACCTAGTCGCCGCCGGGGCGATCCGGGCGTGCCATGAAATGGGCATCCGCGTTCCGGACGACATCGCGATCACCGGCTGCGACGATATTCAGCTTGCCTCACTTCTCCAGCCCAGCCTGACGACTTTGCAAACACCCAAAGAAGAGATCGGTACGATGGCGGTGCAGATGTTGCTCGAACGCATTAACGGCGTGCGCCATCACGACACGGTCATCGTGGAACAACGCCTGATCATCCGGGAAAGCGCGCCTTAACGTGGTGCGCTTTCTGCTTTCCCGTCAGCCCCATCGAGTAAGGAGGTACGCCCTGCCCAGCTTTGTGATAGACAGTCGCGCTAATTCTATTCGCCACCTCTCAGATTGTAAGGAGTCACAGAAATGAATAAACGGTTACATCGGCGGTCGGTGAACTTTCTCGTGGCGGTGCTCGCGCTCGCGTTCGCGGTGAGCGGGGCTTTCGTTGCTCGTCCGGCGTCCGCTCAGGACGACCCCATTACCCTCACGATGACCGCGTGGGACGTCGCCACGACGCCCTACTGGCAGGCGGTGATCGACGCGTATGAGGCCCAGAATCCCAATGTGAAGATTGAGCTGATCGATGTTCCGTCCGCTGAATACCAGGACACAATGAACATCCGGCTCTCCGGCGGCGACGATACGGACATCATCACGGTTAAGGACATCCCCGGCTACTCGGCGATGCTGACCCGCGGCCAGATCATCCCGCTGAACGATTACATCGAAGCCGACGGCATCGACCTGAGCATGTACAGCGGCGCGGCCGAAGAGCTGACCTACGAGGGCAACATCTACGCGCTGCCGTTCCGTAGCGACATCTGGATCCTGTACTACAACAAGGACATCTTCGACGCCGCCGGTGTCGAGTATCCCAGCAACGACATGACCTGGGACGAGTTCGACGCCCTCGCGCGCCAGCTCACCAGCGGCAGCGGCGCCGACAAGATCTACGGCGCGCACTTCCACGTGTGGCGCTCGACTGTCCAGTTGGGGACGGTTCAGGACGGCCTGAACACCATCATCTCCGACGACTACAGCTTCATGGCGCCGATGTACAACATGGTCACCGCGATGCAGCGCGACGGCATCATCATGGACTATGGCGAGCTGCGCGCGGGCAACATCCACTATTCGGGCGTGTTCCAGAACGGCCAGATCGCGATGCTGCCGATGGGCTCGTGGTTCATCGCGACGCTGATCGCCGCCGAGAACAACGGCGTGTTCGACTTTGACTGGGGCGTGGCGGCTTACCCACATCCCGAAGGCGTCCCCGCTGGCACGACCGCTGGCACGCTGACGTCGCTGGCGATCAACGAGCGTTCTGACAACAAGGACGCGGCGTGGGACTTCATCAAGTTCTACACTGGCCCTGAGGGCGCGAAGGTTCTGGCGGCAACGGGCAACCTTCCGGCGGTCCGCACACCTGAAATTCTCGAAATCTTCGCCTCGCTTGATGGTGTTCCCGCCGAAGCGGCCGAAGCGCTGCAGACCACAACCGTTCGTCTTGAGCTGCCGATGCACCCGAACGTGGGCGAGATCGAGCAGATCCTGAACGAGCAGCACGAGCTGATCATGACCAATTCGGTCTCTGTCGAAGAGGGTCTTGAGGAAGCGACGAGCCGCATCAGCGAGGTGTTGAATTAACACCCCGCGCGACTGACGCTGTGGGATGCCCTCGGTATCGGGGGCATCCCACCCAAACCCTTTAGCGCTGCCCGCAAAGCTAAAACGAGGACATGAGCGGTCGTCTGGTGTTCTGGCATTCAAGGCGACGCTCAGACTGAAGAAGACATAAGGAAGTCCTCTCGATGGCAACTATGCATCTGAGCCTCAAGGCAACCTCACCGAGCAAACGAAGGCGAGAACTCAGCAAAAACTTAGTTGCTTACTCGTTCATCCTTCCCAATTTGCTTGGCTTCGCCATTTTCACACTCGTCCCGATGGTGTTCTCGCTGGCCCTGGCGCTGATGAGCTGGGACGGGGCGAACCAGGTAAGCTGGGTCGGGCTTGAAAACTTCAAAAACCTGCTCGATGACAGCACTTTCAAGATTGCCCTGAAAAACACCTTCTGGTACGTCGGCGGAACCGTGCCATTGACGATGATTTGCTCGTTGGGGCTGGCAGTTCTGCTCAACCAGCCTATTCGCGGCCGCAACATTTTCCGCACCATCTACTTCTTCCCGTACGTCGCGTCGCTGGTCGCGGTGGCGGTGGTGTGGAACATGCTTTTCTTCCCGTCGGCCGGGCCGGTGAACGAGTTCCTGCGCGCGATAGGGGTAGAAAATCCCCCTCGCTGGTCTGCCTCGGTGGACTGGGCGATGCCGACGGTCATTCTGGCGAGCATCTGGCGCAACATGGGGTACTACATGATCATCTACCTCGCTGCGCTGCAGGGCATCCCGCGCATCCTCTACGAAGCGGCCGAGATCGACGGTGCGAGCGCTTGGCAGAAGTTTCGCTACGTCACCGTTCCCATGCTGACCCCGGCAACGTTTTTCATCAGCATCATGCTCACCATCACGTCGTTTAAGGTCTTCGACCTGATCATGGTGATGACCAACGGCGGCCCAGGGCGCGCGACGAACGTGCTGGTCATTCACACCTACAACACGGCTTTCCGGCAGTTCAAATTTGGCTATTCGAGCGCGATTGCGATGGTGCTGTTCGTCCTGGTGATGGCGATTACGATTGTCCAGTTCTACATGGAAAGACGTTGGGTTGAATATTCGCAGGTGTAAGACGGGACCCCGATCATGACGAGCCGATCCATACGCCTTGCCTCTGATGGCGATAGGAAAAGCGCCTTGATGCGCACTTTTCTGACGCGCGGCACGCTTCGCACCGTGCTGACCTATACGCTGCTGCTCGCGCTGGCGTTCATTATGTTGTTGCCCTTTATCTGGATGCTGTCCGCCTCGCTGAAGCTGGACAAAGACGTTTTCCGCTTCCCGATTGAGTGGATCCCCAAAGACCCTCAATGGAGCAATTACAAGACGATCTGGACGCGGATCCCGTTTCTGACCTTTTTCGCCAACACCTTTAAGCTGACGGTCATCATCACGTTTCTTCAGGTGGCGACCAGTAGTTTCGCCGCCTATGCGTTCGCCAAGCTCGATTTCAAGGGGAAGAACTTCCTGTTCCTCGCATATCTGGGGAGCATCGCCGTTCCCTGGCAGGTCTACATGATCCCGCAGTTCATCCTGATGCGCGAGCTGGGTCTGGTCGACACGCACCTGTCGCTGATTCTGCTGCAAGCCTTCACGGCGTTTGGCGTCTTCCTGATGCGGCAGTTCTTTATCAGCGTCCCCGACGAAATCCTCGACGCGGCGCGGATCGACGGGCTGAGCGAGTACGGGATCTTCCTGCGGATTATGCTGCCGATGTCGAAGCCCGCGCTCGC
>CBINGT010000109.1:0-9335 GCA_966250245.1 uncultured Anaerolineae bacterium | reverse complement strand
TCCGCGACGAACAGATCGACCTTGTGGTCGCGGGCGCGGCATAGCCCGGCCAGCGTATCGACAAACGGCACTTCTCCGACGATCAGCACGCGCATGGCGGCCTACTTCTCCACGGGCGCGGCGCCAGCAGGGCGGTCGTAGAAGCCGGGCTTATCGCGGCCCGTGCGCCCGGCGTCGATCAACTGCTTGAGGCGCACGTGCGGCCGGTAGGGCGCGGCGAAATAGGTTGCGTCGAAGATCGCGCGGCTGAGGTTATAGACCCGCTCCACGCCAAGCTGATCGATCAGGCGGAACGGGCCGAGCGCGAAGCCTGCCGCTTCCATCAGCCGGTCGATGGTTGCGGCGTCCAGCCCGCCATCGTCCAGAAGATGAAGCGCCTCGCCCGTATACGCCTGCGTGATGCGGCCGAGCACGTGGCCCGGCATGTCCGGCACGACGAGCGGCGTCTTCCCGATGGCTCGCAGAAAAGTTTGCGCGCGCTCGATTGTCTCGGGGCTGGTGCGCGGCGTGCGGATCACCTCAACCACCTGCGTTTGAGAGCCGATTCCCGCGAAGTGCAGCCCGATCAGACGCTCGGGATGGCGCGTAGTCGAGGCGAGCGCCGCAATGGAATGGACCTGTGAGGTCGTGCCGATCAGCGTGCTGCCGTCTACCACCTCGTCGAGTGCGTGGAAAACGGCCTGCTTAACCCCCAACTCGTCGCTGACCGCTTCGATCACGATCGCCGCCCCGGCGCACTCCTCGAGCGTTTCCGCCAGCCGAAACACACGCCGCGCCCGCCGCACTTGCGCCCGGTCGACCGCCCCGCGCGCGAGATCCTGTTCCAACGCCCGGCTGATGCGCGCCACAGCGAGCCGCATACTGGAGTCGTCTGAGTCGTGTAGCGTGACCTGCTCGGCGTGCAACGCGACGTCCCGTGCCACCCGTGCCCCCATGGTGCCCGCGCCGACAATCGCGATATGCATGTTCTCTCCTCTGGAAAGCGCCCACCCGTGAGTAATAGTAGTGTGTAGGCGCGCGATCGGCAAGAGCAACGGCGGAAGCGAAGAACAGCCAGGTACAGCTAAGAACAGCAAAGTACAGCAAGTACAGCCAACCGCTCTTGCTGTTTTTAGCTGCTTTTCGCTGTTCTTTGCTCTCAGAGCGACGGGCGCCGCCCCGCGATCAGGTCGGTGTAGCAATCGATCAGCTCGTCCATGATCGCGGGCCAGGTCTGCGTTTCGGCGAACCTGCGAGCACGCTGACCCATCTCCTCGCGCTGCCCTGGCTGCGATGCAATCGCGCGCACGCCCTCGACCAGCCCGCGCGCGTCGCCCACGTCGAACAGATAGCCGCTTTCGCCGGGCGTCACGAGGTCATCCGCCCCACCGACGCGTGACGTGACGACCGGCAGCCCGGCCGCCATCGCCTCGATCAGCACCAGCCCGAACGTCTCCATAGCCGAGGGGAAGACGAAGATATCCGCGCTGGCGTAGGCGGCGGACAGGTCAGCGCCGCTCAGATAGCCCATGAACGTGACCGGCAGCCCGGCGAACTCCGCTTCAAGCTGGGGGCGCGCCGGTCCGTCTCCCACGATCGCCAGCCGCGTGCCGGGGACGCACTCCAACGCCGGGCGGATCAGCCCGATCTGCTTCTCGGACGACAGGCGTCCGACGTAGAGCAGGATCGTGTCGTCGGGATGGCTGTCGCTCAGACGGCAGCGCATGGCGTGTGACCGGTGGCGCGGATGGAAAAACTCCGCATCGACGCCGCGCCGCCACAGCCCGACCTCGCGCACGCCGCGCGCCAGCATCGTCTGCTGCATCCGCCGCGACGGGGCGAGCGCATAATCCGCCGCGTTGAACATCCGCCGCATGTACCACCACACCGCCGGCCCCAGGAATCCCACTCCGAAATAGCGCGCCAGCGTCGCCAGGTCGAGGTGGAACGAGGCGAGCGTGGGAATGCCCAGCCGCTTTGCCATCAACAGCCCGCCCGCGCCGATCAGCGCCGGGTGAATGAAGTGGGCGATGTCCGGCGCGAACCGCTGGACCTCGCGATACGTGCGCAGCGTCGGCGGGCCGACCGTCAGTTCCGGATAGAACGGGACGCGCACGCCCGGCACGCTGATGACCGGATGCCCCTTGTACTCGGTCAGGCGGGCGTCGATGCGCGGCGCGACCACGGCGAACTCGACTCCGCGCTCGATCAGGTGATCCATCAGCAGGACGAGCACTGTCACGATGCCGTCTACTTTCGGCAGAAAGGTTTCCGTAAACAGGGCGACGCGCATAGGGAGCGATTAGCGGTTAGCAGTTAGCGGTGAGCCAAGAGCAAAGGGCGGGACGCGGGCGCAAGGCTCGACAGGCGTGTGGCTGCGGGCAGAGTGTTGATGTTGATGAGGACACAACCATTCATTGCGACAACTTACCAGATAAACAGAATTGCGGCGGGCGCGGCAAATCACCGGCCCGCCACGCGTGCGAGCGAATAGGTGGGACAGCGCCCCTTAGCCGGAGCGGATCGTCCCCAGATAGCGGCGCAGCGCGCGCTGCCCCTCGCGCGACATATCGCGCGCCTGCCCCGGCACGACGATCACCTCAACCTGATAGCCCTGTTCCTGCAGCGCCTCGATCTCCGGCTGCGTCGTCTGCGCCATGGCGTCGGCCTCGCCGAAGACGATAGTCAGCGGCGGAGTCGGCACGCCTTCATCCTCGGTCGGCTCCGGCACGACCACCCCCGGTGGTGACTCCGCCACCACCGCATACACCTGCTCGGGATGCGCTGCCAGGAAGGCTGTCGCCAGCCGCGCGCCCTGGTCGTAGCCGTAAAGCACCACGCCGCCCGGAGTGACGGCATATGCCTCGCGGATGTGCGTCACGATCGCGCTGAGGTCTTCAATCGCTCCGGCGGACGGACTCATGATGGAGAACGCGCTCAGGCTGTCGAGGTTGGGCGCGACGAGCAGCGCCCGCTCGTTGTCCGCCAGGTCCATCAACTCCCGCGTAAGCATGTCCTCGCCCGTCGCGCCGCCGCCGTGCAGCGCCACGATCACCGACCAGCCGCTATTCGGGATCATGCCGGATGGCTCGTACAGGTAATAGGTGCGCCCGCCGGGCAGGCTGCGCTCGTCTTGCGTCAGCCGCCAGACGGTGTAGCGGTGACGCAGGCCGTCGATCGTGTCGGGGTCGATGGTCCACCAGATCGCCAGCCCCAGCGCCACAATCGCGAGGAACAGCGCCAGCCCGGCCAGGATCGGGACGACCGCGCATCCCCGGCGGCGGGCGTAGCGCCAGCGCTTCGCCGCGACCGCCACGCCATACGCCGCCTGCCGCCGCTCTGGATCGAGCAGCGTGCGGATCGCCGCGCGTGGCGGCACGCCGAGCACCTGGCTCGCCAGCGTCACGAAGACCGGCTCGTGCGCCAGCCCTGGATCGGCATGCAGAGCCAGCGCCAGCTCCTTGATCGCGCGCGCTTGCTCGCCTGCTTCGTGCAGATTGCGCGCCGCGCGATAGTGCGACTGCCCGCGCCGGACGTCCGCCTCGGTGATCGCGGGCGGCGGGGTGGGCGTCGTGGCGACCGGCGTTACGGGCGTGGGCGTGTCGTCGGATGCTGGTTCCGGCTCGAAATCTGGCGGCGGGGATGGCGGCTCGGGAGCGGGGCGGTTTTCTTGCTGGATATAGCGCCCGGCCTGTCGCGCTAACTCTCTTAACTCTGGGACGGGATCGTTCTTGTAGACTTTTGCCAGTTCAGGCAGCGCGGCGAGGTCTTTCGACCGGCCCAACGCGATAATCGCCTCGCGGCGCACCGCCGGGTCGGGATTTTGGAGTTGATCGAGGCGTTCAGGGTCCATGGCGCGTTTCCATCCCCTTTCCCAAGGTCGATCATACCGGTGGCTCAGCCAGCCGCTTCTCCATAAACTGCCACTGCGCGATCCCGAAAAACAGGCGCGTCAGCAGGCTGCGACGCGTTCGCACCGTGGTGAAGCCGGTCTTCTCGTACAAAGCGCGCGCGCCTTCGTTGGACTCGGCCACCCACAGCGTCAAACGCTCGCGCTGGCGGCGGCGCGCCCACGCTTCGGCGCTTTCGATCAACAGCCTGCCGATGCCCTCGCCGCGACAGTCTGCCGCTACGCCCAGGTCGCTGATATAGGCTTCGCCCGGCTTCGGCGTGTGGTTGAGGCCGATCACCCACAGCATGAACGACGCGCGCAGCGTCCGCAGCAGGCCCAGCTCGCGCACCGAAAAACGCTCGAACGCGTCCATTTCCGCTTCGGTGTATTGCATCGGCTCGATCAGCAGCGTGCCGACGATCCGCCCGGCGCGCTCCGCCACCAAAATCCCGTCATAGCCGCGCATGACCGGGCCCTGATACAGCGCTTCGAGTGCGGCGCGGACTTCCTGCGGCTGGCCGAAGATCACGCGCATCTTGTCACTGAACGCGTCTTCGAGCACGGCGGCGATCCCCGGCAAATCCGCGGCGCGCGCGGCCCGCACTTCGGTCGAGAGAAGGGTCACTGATCGCTCTCCAACACCGCCAGCGCCAGCCCGACCGCGCCGAGCGTGCCCGCGTTGCGGAACGTGCCGCCGAGCCACGCCGCGCGGACCTCGTCCAGCGACAGCAACTGCTGTTCCATCACCTCGGACGCTTCAAGGTGCGGCGCGCTGACCTGCCGAGCGCCACGCGCCAGGAAGATGTGCGTCGCGCCACAGCCCCGGTTGCCGTCGACGAAATATTCCCCAAGCGAGCGCCATTCGTCAGCGACGAGGCCGGTTTCTTCGAGCAGCTCGCGGCGCGCCGCCTCGGCTGGCGACTCGCCCGGATCGATGTAGCCCGCCGGAAGCTCCAGCGACGTTTCGCGGGGGCCGTGCTTGTAGTGGCGCACCATCGGCACGCGCCCGTCCTCGGTGACGGCGAAGACTTGCGCCCAATCGGGCATTTCGATCCGGTAATAGTCCGGCAGCTCGACGCCGTTTGGCAGGCGGACGTGCTCGCGGAAGACACGCAGCCACGGCGAGCAGTCGAGCAGGACGGTATTCGACAGCACGTGCCAGGGTTTCATGAGTTCACTTTCTCAGTATGACGGGGGATGTGGGATGGTGCGGTGTACGGCCCATCCCTGCGGTCGAAGTTAAGGCCGGTGGCATCCGCCCCTCAGAACTTGTACTATTGTATGGGTGACAGGGCTATAAGACAAGCCGAAAACGTAAAAATGTCGTAGCGAAAGCGGCTATTCGACCGTCAGACCCAGTTCCAAAAACGCCTGCGGCTCGACCCACACGCCGCCGACGGCGACTTCCCAGTGCAGATGCGGGCCGGTGCTGCGACCGGTGTTGCCGCTCAGCCCGATCACGTCGCCCTGGCGGACCCACTGCCCCGGCACGACCAGTCGCTGCGTAAGGTGCGCGTAGCCAGTGTAGACGCCCCAGCCGTGATCGATCAGGACGTACGTGCCGCGAATCGGCAGCGGCTCGGCCAGGATCACACGCCCGTTCGCCGCTGCGGTGACCGGCGTGCCTTCCGGCATGGCCGTGTCGAGCCCGGTATGCGTGTACCAGTAACTCTCGTTGTAGAGCCGCGTCGCGCCGAAATAGCCGACGATTTCGCCGGGGTTGGGCTGGACGAATCCGCCGGACCAGTAGCGCTCAGGCGTGAAGCGGCTGATGATGTTGGTCATCTTTTCGTCTTCGGCGCGGTTCACTTCGGGATCGAGCAGCGGGAACAGCGACGAGGGCAGGATCACACTGCCGCTGGCGTAGTTCCCCCAGTTGACCGGCACGACCGACGTCAACTGCTCGGCGGTGCCGTCGGTGTAGCGCACGATCACGTCGAGCGGCTGATCGCCGACGTCGGTCCCGAGTTCGACTGATAGCAGGGTGACATAGCGGCCACCCTGCCGGTAAAAGTTATAGAGTCGCCCCTGGAAGATGGCCCGCACGTCCGCGATGTTTTCGCCCTGCACTGTGACGAACCCGGCGTGTCCCTGGCGGATCCACTGCCCGTTGAGCGACACCACCGCGCCACCCTGACGCGGCTCGCCTTGCGCGGCCACTGGACGCGCGCTCTGCGCCAGTCCGATGACGATCAACCCGGCCAGAATCAGCCCCAACAGTGCGGGACGAGCGCGGTGTTTCTTAAGTGCGAAGGTCATGCGTACACAGCTTTCATTCGCGCGCCATTTCGCGCGGCTACGGTGTTTCCAGCAGCGGAGTGCGCGGTTCGGCCAGCGCCGCCTGCCAGCGGATCAGCAGGCTCGCCAGCAGACCGGCCGCGTTCCACGCGTCATCCACGCCGCGATGGTGCGTCCCTTCGACCGGCACGCCCGCCATCTCCAGCGCGGGCAGCAGGCCGATCTCGTAGTCCAGCCCGTGCAACAGCGCGAACAGGCTCTTGATGTTGATGTGCTGCGCGCTCAGGGGGTGCGGCACGCCGCGCGCCTGACACTGTCGCTCGAACATGCGGCGGTCGTCGTCGCCGTAGCTGGCCCACATCCGCCGGGGACCGCTGTACTTGCGTCGCAGGATCGCGCAAGCCCGCGCGAACGGAACGCCATGCGCCACTTCGTCCGGGCTGAGCGTCGTCAACTGCGCGCAAAACGGGCTGACGACTGACCGCTCCGGCTGCACGAGAATGCTCTCGCGCGACACTCGCTTGCCGCTGCGCGTGTCCAGCACGCACACGCCAATCTCAATAATCTCCGGCTCCTGATCGTCTGGCGGTGCACCCTCCCAACAGGTCGATTCCAGGTCGATCACCAGCAGATGTTCGAGGTTGCGGCCCAAATGATGCCCTCAGTCCGTTCGCTTTCCCGTGTGCGGCACCAGTATAACGACCGGCCGCGCCCGTGCCAAGCGTGGAATCGCTAAGCGGTTAGCCTCTATGCGAGTTATCGAACGCTGGAAAACCTCACCCCTTAACCCCCAGCCCCTGGCCCCTCTCCATTTATGGAGAGGGGCCAGGGGTGAGGTTTCGCTCGCCAACGAAATGCGCTTGCTTTGAGCTAACCGCTGATGGCTAATCGCTAGTTTCCTGCCTCAAAGCGCACGCTCGTCAGCACCTCGCGCAGCGCGGGGAACTGATCGGCAAATGCGCCCGGTGGCTCGACCGTAAAGAAGAACGCGTAGTTCCCGCCTTCGATGCGCAGCGCGGCGAAGAACCCGGCCGTGTCCGGCTCGCCTTCGCAGTCCACTGCCGAGAACAGCGTTCCCACCGCTTCGTGCCCGCCGACGGTGTACGTCTTTGGCTCCAGGTCGATCCCCAGGTTGCACGAAGGATCGATCAGCGAGCCGCGCAGGATTTGCAGCGCGTCGGTCCACAGATCGATCTCGCCGCTCGGCCCGGTGACGTTCGGGAAGCCCCAGAACAGGAACAGATGCCCGCTGGCGCCGCCCGGCAACGTGCCCTCGTAAAGCGACATCGGCACCTCGCTGACCGACATCGGCGTGCGGAACGGCAGCAGGATATGCGCCGACTGCCACCCTGCCGGTAATTCGAGCGTCAGAGGCGGGGGCGTGCCAGGGAAAATCCGCGCCTGCGTCGGCGTGGCGGCCTTGGGCGGCTCGATCGCGGCGCTGGTGGGGCGAGCGGTCGGCGTGAGCGGCGCGGGCGTGGCGTCCTCAGGCGTCAGCGTGGGGCGCGGCGTGCGAGTTGCCGTTGGCGGGGCGGTTGGGGAAGCGTCTGGTGTGGCTTCCGATGTTGCTTCCGGCGTCACGCCGGGCGACGGCTCGACGGTGGGCGTGGACGCAGCGGCGACTTCGTCCGGCTCGATTACCTCGAGCGCCGCCGGGTCGCCCGCCAGATCGGCCTGCGCGGCGAGGATCCACCCCTCGCGCCCATCCACGGTCACGGCCAGGAATGCGCCATCTGCGCTGCGCCCATGTACCGGCACCTGCTCGCGCTCGAACAGGTACGTCAGCGGCTCGGCGCTGCGGTCGGGCTGTGGAAAGACGATCGCGCGCTCGACCGCGATCACGGCGCTCGGCGGGCCAGACGGCGCCGCTTCGGTCGGATCGGGCGACGCGCTCTCTCCACACGCGGCGAGCAAGATGATCAGCGGGATCAGCGCGGCGAAAACCGCGCGCAGGCGGGCGGTCGTTTTCTAATCCTCGTTGGTCAGATGATCGGTGCGGCCACTTGCCCAGCACAGACCGCTGATCACCCACAGCGGCTCGTGCAGCGTTGCGAGCAGGCGGAACGGCGGTTGTTTGGCCCAGGTCGAGGCAAAGTCGCTGACCCACAGCAGGCGCTCGCCATAGCTGTCCAGGTCCGGCATCTCGCAGCCGAAGCGTGCCAGGAACCGTCGCCATCGTGTCGTTGAGGGATAGTCCACAAAGCGCGCCGGGTACGCGGCTGTCAGCAGCAGGCTGGCGAGCGTCGCGGCGCCTGGGCGGTCGGGCCTGCCGTCTGAATTCTGGAACCCGGCAACAACCGCTTGTTCGATGAACTCGTCAATATGGCGCGCGGCGTCCGCCGGATGCTCCGGCAGCTCGTCCAGCAGCCAGGCGATCGTTTCGCGCGCGAAATCGCCCTTCTGAGCGAACGCGCTAAAGCGCATCTGCTTCCAGCGGTCGAGCACCCAGCACTTGCTCACCGTGGCTGCCAGTTCGCGCAGGTCGATGGGGCGCGGCTCCAACGCGCGCTGGATCGCCGGATAATGGTCCAGGCGGTTTTGCGCTTCTTCGGCGATCACCGCTTCGAGCGCCGTGCCGCCTGCATCGAGCCATTGAAGCAGACGTGCATCGAGACTGTCAAACATCCTTATCAAACCCTTTCAAAGGACGTGAGACAAAGCATGTTGGCACACGGCGCATGATTGTAGCGCGCGGGCAGGCGGCGGACCAGTGCGCGGCGCGGTCGAGGCTACCACTCGTCTTCCGGCTCGGTGCTGTCCTGTGCGAGCACATCCGCGATGGTCTGGACCAGATCCGAGGGCAGGATTGGCTTGACCAGGAAGCGGTCGACGTGTTCGAGGTTGGTGGTCTTCTGGAAGCGGGGATAGGCGGTGACGACGAGGACTTTGGTGTTCTGGAGCGAGGGCATCTGCCGGATGCGTTGGAGCACCGCCTCGCCCCCCAGCATCGGCATCAGAATGTCCAGCAGGATCACGTCAGGCGTCTGATTGAGCAGCGTGCGGAGCGCTTCTGCGCCGTTCGACGCTTCGCTGACCAGATAGCCGTGGCGCTCCAGCACCAGGCGGTACATCGTCCGAACTTGTTGATCGTCGTCGACGATCAGCACTGAGTAGGTCATACCCGGCTCCAACCCCCCTTGCCCCTGACTTCCCCAGATTAAGTAAATCTTAACAGAAAATCGGTCTACCGTGGGGAATTTCAGGAAAAATGCGGGCGGGGGATGGG
>CBINGT010000108.1:0-9428 GCA_966250245.1 uncultured Anaerolineae bacterium | reverse complement strand
AAGGTCTTCACCAAGTCGTGGACCTGAATGAAGGGTTCGGCCATGTGTGCGCTTCTCCTTCGGTCATGATAACCGCGTGGAAGGTCGTCTGGAATGGGCGCTGCTTGCCGCGTCTGGCGGTCTCGAGCACGCACCGGTAATCAATACGCAGCCGAGGTCATAGAGTTGCGGCAGCGATCAAAACTGCCCGCACCGCCCGCCGATCAGACTGGCGCCCCCCACCAGCACGCCGACAATACCGGATGCATACCGTCAAGTTAGCGGGTCATTAATCAATGCGGTAAACTTCCATCATCATACAGGAATTTCGACTGGCGACGCAAGCCCCACGCGCAAAGCCTTTGGCCCGGCCGGTCAGTTTTGAGATAATTGGGTTAGCTGCGCTCGAAACACCGTACCACCCACCACCGCCGGAGGAGCAGGCATGACGGAGAACTCAATCCCCAGGGGAGACCGCGCTCGCTTGCGTGTTACCCGCCGCCATTTGCTGAAAGTCACTGCGGCCGGAATGGCCGCCGCGCTGGGCGAGATCGCGCTCGACCTCACGCCCCGGCAGGCGGCCGCGGTGCGCGCCCGGCGCCAGGCCGGAACGCTGCGCGTTGCATGGGGTGGCGCGCCAGTCGCGCTCGACCCGATCAACGCCTCAGCGGACACCGAGATCGCCTTTCTCAACGCTGTGTACGATTATCTGCTGGACACAAACGCCAGCGCAGAGCTTGTTCCCCGGCTGGCAACTGACTGGTCGGTCAGCGACGACGGCCTGACCTATACCCTCACCATCGCCGAGGGCGTCACCTTCCACGATGGAAGCGAACTGACGCTGGACGACATCGTATGGACCTTCGAGCGCCTGCGCGCCGAAGGCCCGACCGCCGACCTGTTCGCGGACGTCGAGAGCGTGTCGGCAGGCGAGGGGCGAACGGTGCAATTCACGCTTCGCCGCCCTAACCCGGACTTTCTGTACAACCTGACGGACAATCACGCCGTCATTCTCAAGGCCAACGCCGAGGGCATTGGCGAGCAGTTCAACGGGACCGGCCCCTTCCGCCTGGACGACTACCGGCCCGACCGCGCCACCCTCGTTGCCAACCCGGACTATTTTGGCGGCGCGCCGTCGCTCCAAACGCTCGAATTTTTCTACATGGACGGCCCCGACGCGGCGATCAGCGCGCTGCGTGGCGGACAGGTGGACGCAATCCTGCGCATGGACAACGCGACGTTCCTCGCGCTGAGCGGTGAGGGCTTTTCGACGCAGGATGTCGTCACCAGCGGGCACGATCTGGTCCGCCTGCGTGCCGACCGTCCCCCGGGTAATGACGTGCGCGTGCGCCAGGCGTTCCGGCTGGCGACTGACCGGAAGGATATCTTCAATCGGCTCCAGCTTGGCTACGGCTCGATCGGGCGCGATTCGCCGATCGCCCCCTATTTCGCGCGCTACTACTCCGAGGACACGCCGCTTCCGTCCTACGATCCCAAGGCAGCGCGCGAGCTATTGGCCGAGGCGGGCTACGACGACGGGCTGGAGCTGAGGATGTACGTCCCGAACCTGCCGGATCGCGTGGCGCTGGGGCTGATCCTCGCGTCTCAGTGGCAGCAGGCGGGGATCCACATCACCCTTGAGCCGCAGGAAGAAGCGGTCTACTATGCGGACAACGTCTGGCTTGAGGTCGATCTAGCGATCACGCCGTGGGGCCACCGCCCGACCGCGCAGACCTTCCTGGAACTCTACCTGAAATCGGGCGCGCAGTGGAACGAATCGCATTTCAGCGACAACGAGGTCGACAGGCTGATCGAGCTGGCGGGCACCACGCTCGACGAGGACGAGCGCACCGAAGCCTATCACGCGATCCAGCGCATTATGATCGAGCGCGGCCCGATTATCATCCCGTATTTCTTCGCCCAGTTCGGCGTGATGGCCGAGCACGTGAGCGGCGTTGAAGTCCATCCCTTCGCCGGGCGGACGCGCTTCGACACCGCCGTTATCAACGCGTGACGTGGCGCGCCGGGGGCCCGCCCGGCACTCCGCCGCAGGCGTAACCTGCGATGACTGATCGAACTCTCTCGCGCATACAGTCGATCCGCCGCCGGTCGTGGGGCGCTCCCAGCGTCCTCGCGGCCGGCAGCTTCGTGCGGAACCTGTTTCGCAGCCCGCAATCCGCGCTCGGCACCGCGATCGTCCTGTTCTTTCTGGTGCTGGCAGTGTTCGGCAAACAGATCGCGCCCTACGAGGCGAATGACCAGTCGCACCCGTTGCGCCACCCGCCGACCGCCGCACCCATCGACCGGCTGCGGCAGGTGTGGGACGATCCGTCGCGCCTGCTGGACGTGGACACCTACCGGCTTGGCCCCTACCCCTTCGGGACCGACACCCTCGGGCGGGACGTCTTCAGCCGGGTGATTCTGGGGACGTCCAGCATCTTCGGCGTGGCGGGGTTTGGAACGCTGATCGCGGTCGTAATCGGGACCGTCCTCGGCCTGCTGACCGGCTACCGGGGTGGCCTGGTGGACGAGCTCATGGGCCGCGTGTTTGACGCGCTGCTCGCCCTGCCGCCACTGCTGATCGCGCTGGTGATTCTCGGCGTGATCCGCAGCGTGGAAACGGAACCGGGCAGCATCCAGGCGGCGCTGGCCGATCGCGCTGTCCTGCTGGTGATCGCGCTGGTCTACGTGCCGATCGTGGCGCGTGTCGTGCGGAGCAGCACGCTCGAAATCCGGCAGCGGGAATTCGTCCAGGCTGCGCAGATTCGCGGCGAGCCAGCGGGTTACATCGTCTTCCGCGAGATTTTGCCCTCGGTCGTGCCGGTGCTGGTGGTCGAGGCGGCCTTACGCTTCTCGTATGGCATCTTCCTGGTGGCGTCGCTCGGGTTTCTCGGCGTCGCGGCGCGCCCGCCCTCGCCGGACTGGGGCCTGATGGTCAACGAGAACCGGGGCGGCTTCTATGCCCTGGCGCCGTGGGCGCTCGAATATCCCGCCGCCGCGATCGCGGTGCTGGTGATCGGCGTCAACCTGATGTCGGACGGCGTGCGCCGGGCCGTCCAGAAAGCGAGCGGGCAGTGAGCGCCGAGCCAGTCTTGCGGGTGAGCGATCTCGCCATCAGCTACCGGGTGAACGGTCACTGGCTGCGCGCGGTGGACGGCGTGCGCCTGTCGATCGCCGCCGGAGAGATCGCCGGACTGGTGGGGGAATCCGGCTCCGGCAAGTCGACGGTCGCCACCGGCGTGCTGCGCTATCTTCCAGCAAACGGACGGGTCGAGCCCCACAGCCAGATCGCGCTGGCCGGGGACGATCTCGCCGCGCGCTCCCGCCGGGCGATGCGGCGCATCTGGGGCGCGCGGATGGGCTTCGTCCCGCAGGATCCGGGCGCTGCGCTCAACCCATCGCTGCCGGTCGGGGAGCAGATCGCGGAAGTGTTGCGCCGCCACGAAGGGCTGAGCCGCCGCGCCGCACGCGATCGCGCGCTGGAAATGCTGCGCCGCGTGCATCTGCCGGACGCCGCCGGGCTGGCGCGCCGCTATCCGCATGAACTGAGTGGCGGGCAGCAGCAACGGGTCGCGATTGCGATGGCGCTTAGCGTGTCGCCGCAGCTTCTGGTGCTGGACGAGCCGACCACCAGTCTCGACGTGACGACCGAGGCCGCGATCCTCGACCTGGTGCGCGAGCAGGTGAGCCAGACGCGCGCCGCCGCGCTGTATGTGACGCACAATCTCGGCGTCGTGGCGCAGCTTTGCGATCGCGTGACCGTCCTTTACGCGGGCGAGGTGATGGAAGACGCGCCCGTGCGCGATCTGTTCGCCCGCCCGCTGCACCCGTACACGATCGCACTGATCCGCAGCGTGCCGCGCCTCGGCGCGAACAAACACCGCGCGCCGCTTCCGGCCATCCCCGGCCAGCCGCCGAGCCTGTCTGAGCGCCCGGCGGGATGCGTGTTCGAGCCGCGCTGCCCGCTGGCGATCCCGATCTGCCGCACGAAGCCGCCGCTGGAGCCATCCGGCAGCGAACGGCTGGTTCGCTGCCACCGCTGGCGGGAGATCGCGGCGGGTGAGATCGCGCCCGAGCTTCCCACGCTCGACGTGCAGCCCGCTCCGACCAGTAACGGCGATCCGTTGCTGCACGTCGAACGGCTGGCGAAGCACTTTCCGCTGCGGCGCACGTTCGGCCAGTTCCTGCGCCGGGAGCCGCCGCAAACGGTGCGCGCCGTCGACGGGGTGACGCTCGCGATCCCGCAGGGGCACACGCTCGGGCTGGTGGGCGAGAGTGGCAGCGGCAAAACGACTCTCGCGCGGGTGATTATCGGGCTGGAGCCGCGCACCGGCGGGTCGATCAAGCTGCTCGGCGCGGACGTATCCGGCACCGTTCGCGAGCGGGCGCAATCCTCGCTGGCGCGCCTGCAAATGGTCTTCCAGAACCCGCAAGACTCGCTCAATCCGTACATGACGATCGGGCAGGCGTTGCGCCGCCCGCTGATGAAGCTGGCCGGGCTAAGCCGCCCCGAAGCCGACGCCCAGGCGATCCGCCTGCTGGCCTCAGTCAACCTCGGGCCGGAATACGCGCGCCGCATGCCCGGCGAGTTGAGCGGTGGCGAAAAGCAGCGGGTCGCCATCGCGCGCGCCTTCGCGTCGGATCCCGCGCTGATCCTGGCCGACGAGCCGGTGTCGTCGCTGGACGTGTCGATCCAGGCGGCGGTGCTGAACCTGCTGGCGCGCTTGCAGGCGGAACGCGGCACGGCGTACCTGTTCATCTCGCACGATCTGGCGGTCGTCGGCTATCTGGCGGACACGATCGCGGTGATGTACCTGGGCGAGCTGGTGGAGACGATGCCCGCCGAGTCGCTGTTGCGCCCGCCGCACCACCCCTACACCGAAGCGCTGATCGCCGCGATCCCGCAGCCGGACCCCGACCGACCGACCGCTGGAAATCGCCTGCGCGGCGAGCCGCCCGCGCCGGGAGACGTGCCGCGCGGTTGCCCCTTCCACCCCCGCTGCCCGCGCAAGCTCGGCCCGATCTGCGAGGTCGATGCGCCGCCGTGGCAGCAAGCGGGCAGCGGCCACTGGATCAAGTGCCACATCCCGCCGGGCGATCTGGCTGCTATGCAGCGGCAGGAGCGCGACTGATGGGGCGGTTTCTGGTGCGGCGCGCGATCTTTATGCTGGGCACGCTGGTGCTGACGACCGTGCTCGTCTTTCTGCTGACGCGCGTTTTGCCGGGGGATGTGGCGCGCGTGCTGCTGGGGCGTGAAGCCAGCCCGGAAGCTGTCGCCGCCAAGCGCGAAGAACTCGGCCTGAACGACCCGCTTCCCGTCCAGTACGTCACGTGGGCGGTGGACTTTGTGCGCGGGGATTGGGGCCAGACGTTCGCCAGTCCGCGCCAGGAGATTCTGTCGCTGGTCAGCGAACGCCTGGTCAACTCGGCGCGGCTCGGGCTGCTGACACTGGCGATCGCGCTGCCGCTGGGGATTCTGCTCGGCGTGATCGCCGGGCTGAGCGAAGGCTCCCTGCTGGACGGCGCAATCTCGATCGCGTCGCTGTCGGTCGTCAGCCTGCCGGAGTTCGTGACCGGGCTATTTCTGATTAACACCGTTGCGCTCAAATGGCGCGATAATCCCATTGCGGATGCAGTCGGCTGGTTCCCGGCCAGCTCCGCCGTCCGCGCGGATGCTTCATTCCGCGAGGCGCTGCCAGCGCTGTGGCTTCCGGCGCTGGCGGCGACGTTCGTCCTGCTGGCGTATATCGTGCGGCTGGTGCGCGCCAGCGTGATCGAGGAGATGAAAAAGGACTACGTGCGGACGGCGGTGCTCAAGGGGCTGCCCGCGCGCACCGTTATCGTGAAGCACGTTCTGCGAAACGCCCTGATCCCGACCGTGACCGTCATCGCGACGAGCAGCGGCTGGCTGGTCAGCGGGCTGGTGGTCGTCGAGTCGGTCTTCAGCTATCCGGGCCTGGGCCGCCTGCTGCTGACCACAGCCATCGACAACCGCGATCTGCCGCTCATCCAGGCGATCGTGACCGTCACGGCGGTGATCATTCTGCTCGCCAACCTCGCGGCGGACCTGCTCTATGCGCTGCTAAATCCGCGCATCCGGCTGGGCTAACCGTCGCGCCAAGTGCCGTAAGGAGCTTCGTATGCCACTGCCCGATCTGAACCCGGACTGGACGTCCACCCGCCAGGCGTTGCATGGGGTCGCGCGTGTTCTGGGCGCGATCCGCGCTGCCGTCGCCCCGCCGCAGGTCAACTGGCTGCACCTGGCGCTCAGGGTGCTCCCCGGCCGCCTGTCCACCGGGCAGCTTGCCGCGCTGGGCGAGTGGCACTTCGACCTGCGGACGCAAACGCTGCACTGGTATCCGATCTCGCAGGAGCCGGTGGCGGTTTCCACACGCGGGCTGACTCAACGCACACTGACCGACACCGTGCTCAAGCTCCTGGCGCACGATGGGAGCCGGCTCGACCTGGACCGCTCACGGCTCGGCGGGGAGACTCCGCTCGAGCCGAACCCCACCACCGCCGCGGCCTACGGCGATGCGCTCACTGCGATCTTCGAGGTCTTCGAACGGTTGCGCGCAGGGCTGCCCGGCGCGAAGACGCCGCTGGTCGTTTGGCCGCATGGCTTTGACCTGTCGTTCCTGTGGTTCCCTCGTGCCGTCGAATCAGAGGAACACCCGCATATGGGCTTCGGCTTCTCCCCGGCAAGCGAAGGGCTGGAGCGCCCGTACTTCTACGCCTATCCCTACCCGATCCCGCCCGACCTGACGGCGCTACCGCTCCCCGAGCCCGCGCGCTGGCACACCGCTGGCTGGACCGGCCTCGTGCTGCCGTATGACGAGATCGCCCCGCGCGAGGATGCGGACGAGGTCATCGCCAGCACGCTGCGCGGCGTGTTCGAGCAAGTGTCCCCGCTGCTTGGTGGGAGTTAAGGGCAGCGAGGAAACAGCAGTTGCCCCGCGATAAAAGGGCTATAGAACGGCAAAAGAGCAGCGGGGACAAGCAGTTGGCTGCTTTTCCGCTGCTCTTTAGCTTTTGATCGCTGCCTTACGGCTGCTCTAGTTCAGCGAGAACGACCCCACCATCGGCGCGGCTTCTGCGTCCAACATGCGTTGGAGCAGCGGCACCTCGCGCGTGTAGATCCGCCGCACCTGCGTCAGCAGGGTGGTCGCTTCGGTAGCGTCGAGCAGCATCTGCTTCTGCTCGGATGGGATCTGCACCAGCGCAGCGGCAAGATACCCCAGCGAAAGCGGGTCATCCGGAAGCTGCGCCGCCTGGAAGTCGATGTCCTCGTCGGCGGCCATCGTCAGGATTTCGAGATACCGCTCGACCCACGGGCGCAAGCTGTCGCTGGCGCGCTCGGCCGAGTACGTGTCCTCGCCGCTGATCGGCGCAGGCTCCACCACACCGATCAGGTACGGGCGGTCGAAGCGCAACGACACGACCTGGAAGCGCTCAACACCCACCGCCAGGATGTTCATCCGGCCGTCGGGCAGCCGCTCCACCTGCGTGATCTGCGCCGACGTCCCGGTGAGGTTCGAATCGGACGGGAAGCCATAAGGATCGTCCTCACGGCTCAGAACGACGCCAAACGGCGATTGCGTCGCCAGGCACATCTCGACCATTTCCTTGTAGCGTTCCTCGAAGATGTGCAGGCTGATCGGCACCCCAGGAAAGAGCACCGTGTTCAAGGGAAAGAGCGGGAGCTCTACCATCTTCGGAATTTCCTCGTTATGTCCAGCGGACCTACGATTGTCCATACGTTGATTTTAGGGCAGCGGCGCAGTTCTGCACATTAGAACTGCCTTATAAAATTACGCACCCCCGCGCCCGGCGTCGCGCAGCAGGGTGATTGACGCAAGAACGGTAGTAGTTTAAAATAGAACTACTATCATTGTCTGCTTTTTTCTGGATGTACGCGCCGGATTACCCCCCTCATTTTTAGGGAGTGACTCACGCTCTAGATTCGGCTAGCTTGTAGACAGCAGTCCATCTTGCAGCCTGTGCAGGAAGGCAACCATGATCCATCTCCAAGGCGTAAGCAAGCGTTATGGGATGAACGGCGTGACGGTCACCGCGCTGGACTCTGTTTCGCTTCACGTAGCGCCGGGTGAGTTTGTCGTCGTGCTGGGGCCGTCCGGCAGCGGCAAGACCACCTTGCTGAACCTCATCGGCGCGCTCGACACGCCGACCGAGGGCAGCATCCGCGTGAATGGCGTGGAGTTAAGCGCCCTCTCGCAGCCGGAACGGTTCAAGTTTCGCCGCGAAACCGTCAGCTTCGTCTTTCAGACCTTCAACCTGTTCCCCAGTCTCACCGCACTCGAAAACGTGGAATTCGCGCTCGACCTGGCGCGCAACGGTCACCAGCCGCGCGCCCACGCCGCCGAAATTCTGGCGAGCGTTGGACTGGCAGAGCGCATGGCGCACTTTCCGCACGAGTTGTCGGGCGGCGAGCAGCAACGCGTTGCGATCGCGCGGGCGCTGGCGACCGGCAATCCGATCCTCTTGGCCGACGAGCCGACGGGTGAGCTTGACTTTCACACCGGCGTGCAGATCCTCGATCTGCTCGAGCAGCAGGCCGAGAACGGAAAGACAGTGCTGGTCGTGACGCACAACCGCGAGATCTCGCGCATGGCCGACCGGGTAATCGAACTGAGCAGCGGGCGGATCATCCGCGACGGCGTGCCACAGGGCGGCAAGGTCCACGTGCGCGAATTGAGCTGGTAAAGGTGGCCCCTACGATGAACCTCTGGCTTTATTTGCGCTGGACCTGGCGGGATCTGCGCGCCCGATGGCTGCAAGTCGTCGCCATCGCGCTGATCATCGCGCTCGGGACAGGTGTCCATGCCGGGCTGAGCAGCATGGCGGACTGGCGGTACACGTCGTATGACGCGAGTTATGCCCTGCTCACCATGTACGATCTGCGCGTGCGCCTGACGGAAGGCAGCTACGTTGATGCCGAAACGCTGCTCGACACCCTGGATGACCTGCCACACGCGCACTGGATTACCGCTGCCGAGCCGCGCCTGATCCTGCCCACCCTGGTCGAGACCGGCGATCCAAGCGATCCGATTCTGGTGCCAGGGCGGATCATCGGCGTGGATATCAGCGACGGCGGGCCATCCATCAACCGTCTGCACATGAAGCAGGGCGAATCGTTCGCGGAGCAGCCGGACCCAGCCGGAACGGCGATCATCGAGTGGAACTTCGCGGAGTACTATGCCCTGCCGCCGCAAACCACCGTCCGCGTCAGTGGCGGGCAAGAGCTGCGCGCGGTGGGGGCCGCTGTGCTGCCGGAATACTTCATGGTGGTAGCGAACGAAATCGGCTTCATGGACGAGGCGCAGTTCGCCGTGGTGGTGACGCCACTTGAAACCGCGCAAGCTCTCGCCGAGCAACCGGGCCACGCGAACGATCTGGCGTGCCGGGATCCCGCATTCCTTCTCGGCCCA
>CBINGT010000107.1:0-9438 GCA_966250245.1 uncultured Anaerolineae bacterium | reverse complement strand
AGTTTTCCCGGTGGGTACCAGAAGGCCAGCGCATTTTGGGAGCCTACACAACCCAAAACGAGAGGTTATCCAGTGGCAAAGACGACGATCCGCGTCGCCCGGCGCGACGACTACGAGGGGTTGTGCGCGATCAGTAAAGAACTGGACGACTTTCACGCCGACGCCCTGCCGCGCTTCTTTCATCGCTTTGACGGGCCAGCGCGATCCCTGGAGTGGTTTACAGAGGCGCTGGAAAGCCCGGACACGTTGCTGCTGGTCGCTCAGCACGAAGGGGTGATTGCCGGCTTCCTGTCGGCGCTAGTGCGGCAAAACCCGGATATGCCGATGTTCGTGCCGCGCCGCTGGCTGCAGGTCGATAACGTTGCGGTGCTCCGTGCGTACCGGGGAATGGGGATCGGGCGCGCGCTGATGGACGAGGCGCACGCCTGGGCGCGGGCGCAGGGGCTGGCCGACGTTGAGCTGACGGTGTGGGAATTCAACCAGGACGCGATTGCGTTCTACGAGGCGTTAGGCTACACGACCATCGTGCGGCGGCTGTGGAAGGGGATCGAGTAGGGGCGGCATTGGCCCGTTTCGGACTACCCCCCATCCTTCCGACCTGCGGTCGGCGTTCCTTCCCCCACAAGGAGGGAAGGAAGAAAACACAGAAGGACTTCCCTCGTCCTTACGATGGAGTCGGGAATGGGAACTTGGCCGGCGGAAGGGCAAACCCAAGCTAGTCGTCGAGCAGGCTCAGGACTTCTGCCACCACCGCTTCGAGCGGCGCGCGGGTGTCGATCTCGTGATCGGCGCCCCGACGCAGCAGGGGCTCGACCGTCTCCAGATAGCCCAGCGTCGCCGCCAGTTCCTCGGGCCGCTTCCCGTAAGCGTTATTCGTGCGCATCCGCAACCGCTCGGTGATGACCTCGGCGGATGCGCTGAGCAGCACAACTTTGTCGAACCAGGGATAGAATTTCCCCTGATTCTCAGCGCACCCGCTCAAAAACAGAATGTCGTCCTCACCGAGCGAGTCGAGCAGCGCTTGCACGCGGTCCTCGCGCCAGATCCAGTCGCCATCCGGCGCGTACTCGGACCACTCCGGCGAGTCGATGTCGACCGCCCGGTAGCCTCGCGCGGCAAGCTCCTCGATCACGGTGGATTTGCCGGTGCCGGACATGCCGGTAATTAAAATGCATCGCGCCATGAGCGCGTCCCTGAATAGCCGCCGTGCTTAGACTGCTGCACGCGCCGGTCTGATTTCGCGCGAGGGGAACTTCCCCTCAATCACTGTGCGATAATACGTCTCCATATCGACGTCGCGGCGTTTGCTGGCGTGCATGAACTTGTTGTAGATCGACATCGGCACACCGTGAAACAGCACGATGCGCCCATCGCGGAAAGAGACTTCCATCGTCTGATCGTCGGCGTCATAACCCGCCGACCGAAACACCGGATGAGTGATCGTGACGCGGGTCATACGTGCCTCTCCTTTTTGGGTGTAATTTTCTTTATCTAGATTATACAAATTCTCGCGTGGGAAGTCATGCTATTTGTTGAGATTCTAATGGTATATATGTGAACTATTTGTTATACTCTGATTGCTCTCCATCGTCCGGTCGAATAATTGGGGAATAAGGAACGGATTCGCATGAAGGTTGAAATCTGGTCGGACATCGCCTGCCCGTGGTGCTACATTGGCCGTGTCCGGTTTGAAAAGGCGCTCGCACAGTTCCCGCACCGCGACCAGGTCGAGGTGATCTGGCGCAGCTACGAGCTCGATCCGTACGCCCCACGCGAGGCGACGCACACGGTCAACGAGGGGCTGGCGAAGAAGTATGGGGTGAGCGTCGAAGAAGCCGAAACGATGGTCGCGCGGACAGCGCGCGTCGGTGCGCAGGAAGGGCTGGAGCTGCGTTTTGATCGCGTCCAGCCGGTTCGCACGTTCGACGCCCATCGCCTGCTGCACCTCGCGGCCAAGCACGGCGTGCAGGGCAAGCTCAGCGAGCGACTGCACAAGGCGCATTTTACCGATGGCGAAAACGTGGCCGATCATGAGACGCTGGTCCGCCTGGGGGCTGAAGTCGGGCTGGACGCCGACGAGGTGCGCCAGATGCTCGCCAGTGACGCGCACGCGGGCGACGTGCGCGCCGACATTCAGCGCGGGATGGCGTTCGGCTGCCAGGGCGTCCCGTATTTTGTGATAGATGAGCGATACGCCGTCTCCGGCGCGCAGATGCCGGACGTGTTCCTGGGCGCGCTGCACCGCGCCTGGGCGGACTCTCACCCGGCGGTCCAGGTGATCGGCGGCGAGAGCGACGCGGCGTGTGACGACGCGGGTTGCGCGATTTAAGCAGCGATCTTTTAACGCATGGTGCTGGCGTGTAGAACCTCACCCCTGGCCCCTCTCCATTCAATGGAGAGGGGAAAAGGGGCCGGGGGTTAAGGGGTGAGGTTTCTCCGCCCGATCGTTCGTGCGATTCGCCCAAGTTTCCGCCTACCTGCTTGACAAGCCGCGCGATCCCTGATAATTTGTTACCTAACCAATCGCATACGCTAAAAGCTGCGATCTGGGATAGTACGCGTCAAGGCGGTGTTCAGAGAGTCGCCGGGTGCTGCGAAGGCGATACATGCGCGGGCGCGGAATGGACCAGGGAGCTGTGCGGTCGAACGGCTGATGCTCAGTAGCCCGCACCGGAGTCGCCACCGTTATCAGGGCAGCGGGTATCGACTCGATTGAGTCCGTACCCCAATGAGTGAAGCTGGCTCTTTCCCGAAAATCTGCGTTCACCGTAGATTTTTTTTGTTTTCCGGGAGGGTCGCTTAAACAAGGTGGCACCGCGGGATCCCCTTCTCGTCCTTGAGCGTGAAGGGGATTTTTGTTTGCCGACCGAAGCAGCGAACCGGAGCGAGCGCACTCATGACACTCCCATCGCAAGCCCTCCACACAACGCCCATCACCGACGCATCCCGCGCGCGCGTCACGCCGGACCGCGCCACCGTTCGCCGCCTGTTCGAGCAGGGCGACCTGGTGCCGGTCTATCGCACGCTGCTGGCGGACTTAGAGACGCCGGTGTCCGTCTTCCTCAAGCTGACACAGTCCGATTCCGTCTCGTTTTTGCTGGAAAGCGTCGAAGGCGGCGAGCAGATCGGCCGCTACTCGTTCCTCGGTGTGCAGCCGAAGGGCGTGCTGACCGTCCAGGGGAACGCCGTCCGCGTGACGCGTAACGGCAACACCGTCGAGCGCGCGCTGGCACCGGGTGAAGATGCGTTGCACGCTATCGCCCGCGAGTTCGAGCGCGTGCATCCGGTCAAGCTCGACGGGCTGCCGCGCTTTGTTGGCGGCGCGGTCGGCTATCTGGCGTATGACATCGTGCGCGCCATTGAGAAGCTGCCGGACACCGCGACGGACGACCTCGGTCTGCCGGACGCGGCGTTCCTGCTGGCGGATACGCTCGTCATCTTCGACCACGCCAAGCACCGGCTGATCGTTCTGGCGAACGCGCACAACACCGGCGATCCCGACGCGGCCTATGACGACGCCCTGGCGCGGATCGACGCAATCACGGCGCAGCTTCAGCAGCCGCTTCCCCCGCAGCCCGAGCCAATCCCCGCGCCCGAAGCCGATCGCACGCTGCGCTCCAACGTCACGAGGGAGCGGTTCGAGGAGATGGTCCGCGCCGCGAAGGAGTACATCGCCGCCGGAGACGCCTTCCAGATCGTGCTGTCGCAGCGCTTCAGCCGCACGACGACCGCGCAGCCGTTCAGCATCTACCGGGCGCTACGGGCGCTCAACCCCTCGCCGTACATGTTCTTCCTGTGCTTCGGCGACCAGTTCAGCCTGATCGGGGCGTCGCCGGAGATGATGGTCCGCCTCGAAGACGGCACCGCGACCGTCCGCCCAATTGCCGGAACGCGCCCGCGCGGCGCGACCGAAGCCGAAGATGCGGCGCTCGCCGCCGAATTGCTGGCCGACGAGAAGGAGCGCGCCGAACACGTCATGCTGGTGGACCTGGGGCGCAACGATCTCGGCCGCGTGTGCGCGTATGGGACGGTGCGCGTGCCGGAGATGATGGTCGTCGAGCGTTATTCCCATGTGATGCACATCGTCAGCCAGGTGGAAGGCAAGCTGCGGCCAGGGCTGGACGCGTTCGACCTGCTGCGCGCGACGTTCCCCGCCGGAACGCTGAGCGGCGCGCCGAAGGTCCGCGCTATGCAGATCATCGAGGAACTGGAAGGCACGCGGCGCGGGCCGTATGGCGGCGCGGTCGGCTATTTCAGCTTCGACGGCTCGATGGATACCTGTATCACGATCCGCACGATGGTGATGCGCGGAAACACGGTCTATTTCCAGTCGGGCGCGGGGATCGTCGCGGACAGCGACCCGGCGCGCGAATACGAGGAATCGGTCAACAAGGCGCGCGCCGTCGCCGCTGCGGTCGAAAGCGCCGAGGCAGGACTAGCGTGAGCGCAGCATTTACCCTGCGTAGGGGCGGAGCTTGCTCCGCCCGATTGCTACTGAACATCACGGGCGATGCTTGCATCGCCCCTACGGAAAACCGCCTGATCAGTGCCAGATAGGGGAGCGACCATGATACTCGTCATCGACAACTACGACAGCTTCACCTACAACCTCGTACAGCTTCTGGGCGAGCTGGGCGCCGAAATCTGCGTGGCGCGCAACGACCAGATCACGCTCGATGAGGCGCGCGCGCTGCGTCCCAGCCACATCGTGATCTCGCCCGGCCCCGGCACGCCTGACGACGGCGGCATCTCGCTCGACGTGATCCGCGAGTTGGGGCCTACCACGCCCACGCTCGGCGTGTGCCTCGGGCAGCAAGCGATCGGGCAGGCGTTCGGCGGAAAGGTCGTCCGCGCGCCGCGTCTGATGCACGGCAAAACGAGCGCGATCTACCACAAGAACGCGCGGCTGTTCACCGGCATCCCGAACCCGTTTGAGGCGACCCGCTATCACAGCCTGATCGTCGAGGAGCCGCTGCCGGATGCGCTCGAAGTCACGGCGTTTACCGAGGCGGGCGAGATCATGGCGTTGCAACACCGCGAGTATCCGATCGTGGGCGTGCAGTTTCATCCCGAAAGCATCCTGACGCAGTTCGGGCCGCGCCTGCTGCAGAATTTTCTCGAAAACCGTCTCTAGAGTCGGGAGCACATGACCAACGAGGACACCACCATGACCACCGAAACGATCACCATCCAGCGCGCCATCGACATCATCAGCCGCTTCGGGCACTTGCAGGCGGATGAAGCGGAAGCCGTGATGAACCAGATCATGAGCGGCGAGGCGACCGAAGCGCAGATCGGTGCGTACCTGATGGGCCTGCGCATGAAGGGCGAGACGGACGACGAGATCATCGGCAGCGCGCGGGCCATGCGCGCCAACGCGATCCACGTGCCCACCCGCGCCAACGGCGACCTGCTCGACACCTGCGGGACCGGCGGCGACAAATCCGGCACGTTCAACATCAGCACGACGGTTGCGTTTGTCGCGGCGGCGGCCGGGCTGCGGATCGCCAAGCACGGCAACCGCGCGGCGACCAGCAAATGCGGCAGCGCGGACGTGCTGGCAGAGTTAGGCGTCAATCTCGACCTGACGCCGGAGCAGGTCGGTCAGTGCATCGACGCCATTGGGATCGGCTTTCTGTTCGCGCCGAAGCTCCACCCCGCCATGAAATACACGATCAACGCGCGGCGGCAGGTCGGCGTGCGGACGATCTTCAACATCCTCGGTCCGCTGACCAACCCGGCGGGCGCGCAACGCCAGTTGATGGGCGTGTTCGCGCCGGACCTGACCGACTTTCTGGCGCATGTGCTGGGCGCGCTCGGCGCGCACAAGGCGATCGTCGTCAGCGGCTATGGCGGGCTGGACGAGCTAACCACCACCGGCCCGAACCGCGTCAGCATCTACGAGAACGGCGAAACCCGCACGATCGAGCTGGATCCGCTGGACTTCGACCTGAAACCGGCGCATGTATCCGAGCTGTTGGGCGGCGACCCGCCGGAGAACGCGCGCATCCTGCGCGGCGTGCTGAGCGGCGAGGTGGACGGCGCCAAGCACGACGTCGTGTTGCTGAACGCCGGGGCGGCGCTGGTCGCGGGTGGACTGTGCGACGACTTCCGCGACGGGATCGCGCTGGCCCGCGAGGTGATCGACAGCGGCGCGGCGCTGAGGAAGCTGGACGAGCTAATCGCGCTCAGCCAGGAGCTCGCCGGAAATGGCTGATCCGTATCTGCACACCGGAACCGTGCTCGACACGATCCTGGCGCACAAGGCGGACGAGGTCGCCACGCGCCGGGAAAGCGTGTCGCTAAGCCGCATCAAGCAAGCGGCGGAGCTGGTCAGCCCGCCACGCGATTTTGTCGCCGCGCTCCAGCGCCCCACCGTCGCGCTGATCGCCGAGGTCAAGCACGCTTCGCCGTCGAAGGGCGTGCTGATCGACCCGTTCGACCCGGTGGCGCTCGGCAAGGTCTACGCAGAGAACGGCGCGGCGGCGATCTCCGTCCTTACTGACGAGCGATTCTTTCAGGGGCAGTTGAGCGATCTCAGTGCAGTACACGAGGCGGTGAGCGTGCCCGTGCTGCGCAAAGACTTTGTGATCGATCCGTATCAGGTGTACGAGGGCCGGGCGGCGGGCGCAGATGCGATTCTGCTGATCGTCGCGGCGCTGGACGACGCGCGGCTTGAAGACCTGCACGCCCTGGTCGAATCGCTGGGCATGGCGGCGCTGGTAGAGGTCCACAACGAGGCCGAGCTTGAACGCGCGCTGCGCCTCGATCCGCGCCTGATCGGCATCAACAACCGCGATCTGGCGACGTTCACGGTCGATCTCGGCGTGACCGGACGGCTGGCGCGGCTGATCCCGCGCGACGTGACGCTCGTCGCGGAAAGCGGCCTGCACACGCCCGAGGACGTCGCGCAGATGGGCGCGGCGGGCGCGGACGCTGTGCTGATCGGCGAGGCGCTGGTCACGGCGGAGCGGCGCGGGATGCTGGTAAAAGCGCTCAGCCGCCAGGTGAAGGAGCGGGCCGGATGACGCGCATCAAGATCTGCGGCGTGACGTCGCTTGACAATGCGCTGGCGTGTGCGGAAGCAGGCGCAGACCTGCTTGGCCTCAACTTCTACGCGCGCAGTCCTCGCTGCATCACGCCTGACGCCGCGCGAGCGATCGCGGATGGGCTGCGCGACGCGCTCGGAGACCGCTGCCCGCTGCTAGTCGGCGTGTTCGTCAACGCTCCGGCGGATGAGATCGTGCACGTGCTGGCGGCGGCCGGTCTGGACGCGGCGCAATTGAGCGGCGACGAGCCGCCCGAAACGCTGCACGCGCTGGACCAGCGCGGGATCAAAGCGCTGCGCCCGCGCGATCCGGCTGAGGCGGAGACGCTAGCCCTCGGCTATGCGCCGTATGCGCCCCTCGACGACCGACTGCCCTCGCTGCTGGTGGACGCTTACCATCCCGCGCTGTACGGTGGGACGGGCGAATCGGCCAGCCTGGACGTCGCGCAGGCGGTGATGGCGCGCGTCCCCCGGCTGATGCTGGCGGGCGGACTCGCGCCGGAGAACGTCGGCGAGCGGGTGAGCGCGCTGCGGCCGTGGGGCGTGGATGTGGCGAGCGGCGTTGAGAACGGGACGCCGGGCGTGAAAGACCTGGCGCGAGTGCGGGCGTTCGTCGCAGCGGTGCGCGCGGCGGATGCCGAGGTGGGCGTATGAATACGATGAATACGGTTGTGATTGACACGCTGCGGCCCGAAGACTGGCCGTCCGTCAAGGCGATCTACCGCGAGGGGATCGCGACCGGTATGGCGACCTTTGAAACGGAGCCGCCGCCCTGGGAGCGGTGGAACGCCGCGCATCGGCTGGATTGCCGCTTTGTGGCGCGTGATGGGGATCGCGTGCTCGGCTGGGCGGCGCTGTCGCCGGTGTCCGACCGGTGCGTCTATGCAGGCGTGGCGGAGTGCAGCATCTATGTCGCGGAAGCAGCACGCGGGCAGGGCATCGGCAAGCGGCTGCTGGGCGCGCTGATCGAGGCGAGCGAGGCGGCAGGCATCTGGACGCTGCAAGCAGGTATTTTCCCCGAAAACACGGCCAGCCTGGCGCTGCATCAGGCGTGCGGCTTTCGCGTAGTTGGTATACGCGAGCGGATTGGCCAGCTTCACGGCGTCTGGAAAGATGTCGTGTTTTTAGAGCGGCGCAGCCCGGTCGTCGGGCGCTGAGTGCGCGAGTGAATTTCGCGGTCTGCCCGGTGCGGACCGCTTGGAGCAAGGAAAGCGAAATGGAACAGCAGACAGTCAAGATCGGCGCGAAGCAGGCGGAAGTGCCGGATGCGCGCGGCTATTACGGCGAGTTTGGCGGGCGGTTCGTACCGGAGACGCTCGTCCCGGCGCTCGACGCGCTGACCGCCGCGTATTTCGAAGCGCTGGACGATCCGGCGTTTCAGGCGGAGTTGGCGCACCTTCAGGCGACCTATACCGGCCGCCCGACGCCCATCACCTACGCCGCCCGGCTGAGCGATCACCTGGGGGGAGCGCGCATCTACCTCAAGCGCGAAGACCTGGCGCACACTGGCGCGCACAAGATCAACAATGCGCTTGGGCAGGCGCTTCTGGCGCGGCGCATGGGCAAGCGGCGGATCGTGGCGGAAACGGGCGCGGGGCAGCACGGCGTCGCCAGCGCGACCGTCAGCGCGCTGCTCGGCCTGGAGTGTCATGTCTACATGGGCAGCGTCGATATGGCGCGCCAGCGGCCCAACGTCTTTCGCATGAAATTGCTCGGCGCCGAGGTCATCCCGGTCGAGAGCGGCAGCCGCACGTTGAAGGACGCGATCAACGAGGCGATCCGCGACTGGGTGACGAACGTCGAGACGACGCATTACCTGCTCGGCTCCGCGCTGGGCCCGCACCCCTACCCGCTGATGGTGCGCGACTTTCAGAGCGTGATCGGCATCGAGGCGCGCGCGCAGATGCTTGAGCTGGCCGGTCGGCTGCCGGACGTGTGCGTGGCGTGTGTCGGCGGCGGCAGCAACGCGATCGGGCTGTTCCACGCTTTCCGCGACGACGGGTCGGTCGACCTGATCGGCGTCGAGGCGGGCGGGCACGGCATCGCCAGCGGGCTGCACGCGGCGCGCTTCGCCGATCCGGAGATCGGGCGGCCGGGCGTGCTGCACGGGACGCGCTCGTTCGTCCTGCAAGACGCGGATGGGCAGATCCGCGCGACGCACAGCATTTCCGCCGGACTGGATTACGCATCCGTCGGGCCGGAGCACGCTTACCTGCGCCAGTTGGAGCGCGCGCATTACACGTTCGCTACTGACGATGAGGCGCTGGCCGCGTTCGAGCTGCTCTGCCACCACGAAGGCATCATCCCGGCGCTGGAAAGCTCGCACGCAGTCGCCGAGGCGGTCCGGCTGGCGCCCACGCTGCCACGCGACGCGATCATCCTGGTCAACC
>CBINGT010000106.1:0-9594 GCA_966250245.1 uncultured Anaerolineae bacterium | reverse complement strand
CAGCACGTCGATGCTCAGCGGCTACTACCGGCGGCCGGACGCGACCGCCGAGGCGATGGCAGACGGCTGGTATTTCACCGGCGACCTGGGCTATCTGGCGGATGGGGAGCTGTACATCACAGGCCGCAAGAAGGACCTGATCATCGTCGGCGGGAAGAACATTTACCCGCAGGACATCGAGCACGCGATCAACGACGTGCCGGGCGTGCATCCGGGGCGGACAGTGGCATTCGGCGTGTTTAACGAGTCGCTCGGCACGGAAGACATCGCGGTGGTATGCGAGGTCGAAACGGATGACCCTGCCGCCCGCGACGCGATCGCCCGCGAGATCCGCGCGCGGATCGCCACCACGACCGACACGATGGCGCGCTATGTGCATCTGGTCGAGCCGATGTGGCTGCTGAAGACATCCAGCGGGAAGATCGCGCGCAGCGCCAACCGCGACAAATTCCTCGCGGAAGTGCTCGGGCAGCCATCACAAACCGGAAAGGAACCCCGCGCATGAAGCCGAACCTGCGCCGCCTGTTCAGCCGCGAAAACCTGTTCGCGCTGGCACTGTGCCTGATCCTTATACTACTGGTGATCGTCACCGCCGACGCCTCGCCCCGGTGGATCTACCAGGGCTTCTGAGCAAAAGCGCTGGGAATAGGGAGTTGAGAGTGGGCCATTCCCCGACTGCCTACTGCCTATTCCCCACTCCCTCTTTTTAGCTATTCCTCACACCCAGCTACTCGCATTCATCACCTGAAAAACCCCCTCGCGCGTGCTATAGTCACGTTAAACCTGATAAAGGTCTTCGTTATCAGACGAACGCGAGCGCCATGCACGAACTAGCCGTCACTCAAAGCATGCTTGAAATCGCCGTGCGCCACGCTGAGCAGGCAGGCGCCGAGCGCATCACGCGGCTGTCGATCGTCATCGGGGAGCTGTCGAGCTACGTGGACGACTCGGTCCAGTTCTATTGGGACCTGATCGCCGCCGGGACGATCGCGGAAGGGGCGGAGTTGGCGTTTACGCGCGTGCCCGCCGCGCTGCGCTGCAACGCCTGCGGCTGCACGTTCCCGCTCAGCCACGAGCGCTACGCGTGCCCGCAGTGCGGCAGCGAGGATGTGACGGTCGAGGGCGGGCAAGAGTTCTATCTCGACAGCATCGACGTCGATCTGCCAGAGCCGGTCGAATCGGCCGGATAAATCTGCACAAGGAAGCCAAAACAAATGCCCAATATCCCAGTTGTTGAAACCATTCTCAGCGTCAACGACCAGCTTGCCGAGCAGAACCGCAAAACGCTGGACGACGCGGGCGTTCTGGCGCTGAACGTGATGGCCTCGCCCGGCGGCGGGAAGACCACCGTCATCGGCAAGACGATCGACGCGCTGCGCGACGACGTGCGGATCGGCGTGATGGACGGGGACATCGTCGCGATCGACCTCGAAGGCTTCGCGGCGCAGGGCATTCCCGTCTCGCTGATCAACACCGGCGGCAATTGCCATCTCGACGCGAACATGGTTCACAGCGCCCTGCCCACGATGGACCTGAACGCGCTCGATCTGCTGATCATTGAGAACGTGGGCAACCTGGTCTGCCCGGCAGCGTTCAAGCTCGGCAGCCACATCAACGTGGTGATCGCCAGCGTGCCCGAAGGCGCGGACAAGCCGTACAAGTATCCGGCGATGTTCAGCGGCGCGGACGTCCTGCTGCTCAACAAGATGGACCTCGCCGAGTACATGGAATTTGACGTCGAGTATTTCCGCCACGGAGTCGAGGTGCTGAACCCCGGCGTGGCGTTCTTCCCGATCTCCTGCCGCACGGGCGAGGGGCTGGACGCGTGGATCGACTGGCTGCGCGCGCGCCTCGCGGAGAAGGCGCAGCCCGGCGCCTGAGCCTACCCATGAGCGCACCGTCCGCGCGCCATATTTACGTCAGCGGAGTCGTCCAGGGGGTCGGCTTCCGCCCATTTATCTACGGTCTCGCGCAGCGATTCGCGCTGACCGGCTGGGTGATGAACACCTCGTCGGGCGTCGAGATCGAGGTCCAGGGCGAGGACGGCGCGCTGGACAGCTTCACACGCGCCATCACCGCCGAAGCGCCGCCGCTCTCACGCATTGAGCGGGTGACGGTCCATCCGGCGCAGGCGAATGGCGCGACGACGTTCGAGATCCGCCACAGTGAGGCGCAGCCCGGCGCGTACCAGCCGGTTTCGCCGGATGTGGCGACGTGCGACGATTGCCTGGCGGAGATCTTCGACCCGTCCAACCGGCGCTATCGCTACGCCTTCACCAACTGCACGAACTGCGGGCCGCGCTTCACCATCATTCAGGACATCCCCTACGACCGCCCGGCAACCACGATGGCCGCGTTCGAGATGTGCCCGGAATGCCGCGCGGAGTACGAGAATCCGCTCGACCGCCGCTTCCACGCCCAGCCGAACGCCTGCCCGGTCTGCGGGCCGCGCCTGGAAATCGCGCCCAGCGCCGCGCACCCGCTCCCCGACTGGGCCGACCTGCCCGACGACCCGATCGAGGCGGCGCGCGTGTTGCTGCGCCAGGGCCGGATCGTCGCGATCAAGGGGCTGGGCGGCTACCATCTGGCGTGCGACGCGACCGATCCCGACGCCGTCCGCCTGCTGCGCCAGCGCAAGGGCCGCGCCGCCAAGCCGTTCGCCGTGATGGTTGCGAACCTCGACGCCGCCCGCGCGCTGTGCGTGATCGACGCCACCGGAGAGCGGGCGCTGACCGTCCGCGAGCGGCCGATCGTTCTGCTGCCGTGGCGCGAGGGGTCGCCTGTCGCGCCGGACGTTGCGCCGGGGTTGCGGGAGTTGGGCGTCATGCTGCCGTACACGCCGCTGCACCATCTGCTGCTCGAACCGGCGCCCGACTTCCCGCCCGCGCTGGTGATGACCAGCGGCAACTTCAGCGAGGAGCCGATCGCCACCGCCGACGACGACGCGCAGGATCGTCTCGCGCCGCTGTGTGACGCCTTCCTGCTGCACAATCGCGCGATCCACATCCGCTGCGACGACTCGGTCGTGCAGCCGGTGCTGGGGCAGATCATCCCGCTGCGGCGCTCGCGCGGCTATGCGCCCTACCCCGTGCCGCTGCCATTCGACGTCCCGCCGCTGCTGGCGACCGGCGCGGAGTTGAAAAACACGTTCTGCGTCGCGCGGGATCGGTACGCCTTCATGAGCCAGCACATCGGGGACCTGGCGAACTACGACGCCCTGCGGTCGTTCGAGCGCAGCGTCGAGCATCTCAGCCGGTTGTATCGCGTCGAGCCGCAGGTCATCGCGCACGACGCCCATCCCGACTACGCCGCAACCCGCTACGCTCTCACCCGGCCAGAGCCGAAGATCGCCGTGCAGCACCACCACGCGCACCTCGCAAGCTGCCTGGCGGAGCATGGCGTCGCGCCCGGCGAGCAGACGATCGGCGTGGTCTTCGACGGGACCGGCCTCGGGCCGGACGGCGCGATCTGGGGCGGCGAGGTGCTGATCGGCGGCTACCAGGGCTACCAGCGCTTCGCCCACCTGCGCTACGTTCCGCTGCCCGGCGGCGACGCGGCCACCCTGCGCCCGTACCGCGCGGCGCTGGCGCACCTGTGGGCGGCGGGGATCGCATGGGACGGCGACCTCGCGCCGATGAACGCGCTGGGCGAGCAAGAGCGGGCGATCCTCGCGCGGCAGTTGGAGCGGCGGATCAACGCGCCGGACACGTCGAGCATGGGGCGGCTGTTTGACGCGGCGGCGTCGCTGGCGGGCGTGCTGCACGAAGTCACGTACGAAGCGCAGGCAGCGATCTGGCTTGAAGCGCAGGCCGACCCGGACGAGCGCGGCGCGTACCCGTTCGAGATCGCGCGCGCTACAGACAGCGAGCCATACCAGATCGACCCGGCGCCCGCGCTGCGCGCGCTGATCGCAGATCGCCGCGCGGGGGCCAGCATCCCGGCGATGGCGGCGCGCTTCCACAACGGAATCGCCGTGCTGATCCGCGACTGCTGCGTGCTGGCGCGCGAGCAAACCGCGCTGAACACCGTCGCGCTGAGCGGCGGCGTGTTCCAGAACAAACTGCTGCTGACCCGCGCCGTAGACCTGCTGCGAGCGGCCGGATTCACCGTTCTGACCCACGTCCTCGTCCCGACAAATGACGGTGGGCTGGCGCTGGGTCAAGCCGCAATCGCCGCATGCACGGTCGAGAAAAACTCAGGGAGACTGTAATCATGTGCCTCGGTATTCCAGGCAAGATCATCGAGATTTACGAGCAAGCCGGGCTGAAGATGGGCCGCGTGGACTTCGGCGGCGTGGTCAAAGAGGCGTGCCTCGCCTACGTGCCGCAAGCGCAGGTGGGCAACTACACGATCGTCCACGTCGGTTTTGCGCTGAACGTGATCGACGAGGAAGAAGCGCAGAAAACGCTTGAGCTGTTCGAGCAAATCGGCGCGCTTGACGAGGAATTCGGCGAGGATCGCGCATGAAGCACCTGACCGAATACCGCGACGCAGCGCATGTGCGCGACGTGCTGGACGATATCCACCGGCTGACGACGCGCCCCTGGCGGCTGATGGAAGTGTGCGGCGGGCAAACGCACTCGATCATCCGCCACGGCATCGACCAGCTTCTGCCGGACGGGATCGAGATGATCCACGGCCCCGGCTGCCCGGTGTGCGTCACGCCGCAAGAGCTGATCGACCAGGCGATCGCGATCGCTTCCCGGCCAGATACGATCCTCGTCTCGTTCGGGGATATGCTGCGCGTGCCCGGCTCCACGAAGGACCTGTTTCAGGTCAAGGCTGAGGGCGGCGACGTGCGCGTCGTCTACTCGCCGCTGGAATGCTTGAAGATCGCGCAGGAAAACCCGGAGCGCGAGGTTGTCTTCTTCGGCGTCGGCTTCGAGACGACCGCGCCCGCCAATGCGATGGCCGTCTTCCAGGCGCACCAGCTTGGCATCCGCAACTTCTCGCTGCTGGCGTCGCATGTGCGCGTCCCGCCCGTGCTGACCGCGCTGCTCAGCGCGTCCGAGGTCAGCGTGCAGGGGTTCCTGCTGGCCGGGCATGTCTGCGCGGTGATGGGCTTCTGGGAATACGAGCCGCTGGTCGAGCGTTTCGGCGTGCCGATGGTCGTCACCGGATTTGAGCCGCTGGACGTCGTGCACGGCATCCGCATGGTGATCCGCCAGCTTGAGGAAGGCCGCGCCGAGGTCGAGAACGCGTACCCGCGCGCCGTCACCCGCGAAGGCAACCGCCCGGCGCAGGAAATCATTCGCACGGTGTTCGAGGAATGCGACCGGAACTGGCGCGGGATCGGCCTGATCCCGCTGAGCGGATGGCGTCTGCGGCCGGAGTTCGCGGCGTACGATGCGGCGCGGCGCTTCGCGGTGGACGGCATCACCACGCAGGAGTCGCCACTCTGCCGCGCTGGTGACGTGCTGAAGGGCGTGCTGAAGCCGAACGAGTGCCCGGCCTTCGGGACGCTCTGCACGCCGCGCAAGCCGCTCGGCGCGCCGATGGTATCGTCTGAGGGCGCGTGCGCCGCGTACTACAACTTCGGGCGCTTCGAGGAAACGCGCCAGCCCGCCCACTAATCTGCTTTATCCCGTTGCTAAAACGCATCTGCCGGGTTTACTGTATGAGTAGACCCGGCATTTTTAGTGCGAGGGGGAACCGATCATGCGATTCCTGTTGCGTCTGATCGTCAATGCAATCGCGCTTGTCATCACGGCGTACGTCCTGCCCGGCATCCACGTCAATACGGACATCGGCCCGCTGCTGCTTGTCGCGCTGATTTTCGGCATCGTCAACGCGCTGGTGAAGCCAGTGATCACCGTCCTGAGCTGCCCGCTGATTCTGATCACCCTCGGCCTGTTCTATCTGGTGGTCAACGGTCTGATGCTGCTGATCACCGACGAGCTGGCAGGCGGAAACTTTGACGTCGACGGGCTGGGATGGGCGATCCTGGGCGGGATCGTGCTGGGGCTGGTCGGCATGGTGCTCGAAAGCCTGCTCGGCCTGGACGATGACAAGCGTGAGGTCGTGGTGGACTAGCTACGCCCGCGCGCCGCGATCCACTCATTCAGCCGGGCAGACTGCCGCACCCGGTTATCCGGCGTCACCTCGACGACCGGCGCATCCGCCGGAAGGTCGAGCGCTGCCCGCGCCGCGTCGAGTAGCTCCGGCCGCACGACAACCAGCGCCGCGCCGAACTGCCGCGCGCGAATCAGCGGCAGCGCCGGCGCCCACCCCTCGCCGCGCACCAGTTCCAGTGGACCGAGCTCGTCCACGATGAACAGGTCCGCCGCACAACCGGCGCGCGCAAATTCCAACCCTGCTGCCATGCCCGCCGGGTCGAACGTGTAATGCCCGGTGTGGATTGGGCCGCGCGGCTCCGCCGTGACGGTCGCCAGCGGAACGCGCGCCCCACTCCCGGCGTCCATCACATCGATCCCGACCTTCTCGCCGTCCTCGAACCGCGCGATCGACAGCATCCCCCCAACACTAAGATTCGCCGCCTGCGCGGCGCGGCGCGCTTCAAGCAGCAGCGTCGTTTTGCCCGCGCGGCGCGTGCCGCTCACCAGCACGATCGCACCGCGCGCGTTTTCGTCGGGGAACCATCTCGCCTGCGCTTCACCGTTCATGCCGCGTGTTAGGCCACCTCACCTATCACAATATCCCCCGCCTAGCTGCGCCACCTGCCTCATTCGGCAAAGGCTCTGCTCGCGTACGATGAAAGTACGCCGTCCCTGGGCGGTGTGACCGCATGCCAGAAGAATCAAGGAGAGCGCATGGAAACACAACCCGTTCGGCGACCGCCCGAAAATGGAAACAAACCGTTTGGGCTTGGCAAAGGCGCGCTGATTATCGGCCTGCTGATTTTTGTAGGCATTCTGTTCGCCCTGCCCCGGCTGTTCGGCGGCGATGACGACGACAGCCCGGCGCAGATCAACCAGCCGGACAACGCTCCGGAACAGCCGCTGTCCAATGACGTGGTCAGCGCCGACATCGGCGACCTGGTGGTTGCGTCCAGCATCGACAACAACGGCTGCGCGGCGGACCGGTCAGACAGCTTCTCCACCGGCGACACGATCTATATCGTCGCAGAAGATAGCGATATTCCGGCAAGCTCCACGCTGTTCGTGCGGCTGTACGCCAACGGCGAAGCGGTTGAGGACTCGCAGGAGCTCACCGCCGACGACGACTATATCGACACCTGCGCGAACTTCCTGTTCGAGCCAGTCGAAGGCGCGAGCTTCGACACCGGGGAATACGAAGCCGAGCTGTTCGTGAACGGCAACCCGCACGGCACGGTTAGCTTCAACGTCGAGTAGATAAGGACGCACGATGGATAACCTTGGAACGCTCTGCCTGTTCGGCATCCTGGCGATCGTCGTGCTGTTCATGCTGCCGCGCTTGCTCGGCGGGCGAACCTTCGGGCGGCCGGGCGGTGTTCGCCGGACCTACAACGATCCAGACATCGGCAGCCGCGCATCGTTCGGCGCGCCGGAGCAACCGGAGTATGACTCGCCCGAGATCCGCAGCCGGAGCGCCTTTGGCATCCCTATTGGCCGCCGTCGTTCGTCTTCGACGCAGAACGTGTCGCGTCCCGGTAGCAGCCGGGTCGATAGCCCGAAGGTTCGCAGCCGGGCCAGTTTTGGCCGCCGTCGCAAGTAGGCGCGCCGTCAGGCGACCTTAATCACTCGCTCCACCTTCATCCGAATCACGATCATATCGAGGTCGCTCCACGCCTCGATATCTTTTTCGGCCTGCTCGCGATCCTCGTAGTGATAGCAGAGCGTTTTCATCCATTGCAGGCCGGGATCTTCCTCGACCGAAAACACGCCCTTGAGCAGGTAGCCACAGCCATCCCCGCTATCGCCGCCGATGCAGATCGCGCCTTTCGGATTGCGCGCGATATGCCCGATCTTGCGCGTGCTGCGCTCGGCGATAATCATCACGTCATCCCCGTCAAGCTTAAACCAGACTGGCACCGTATGCGGATAGCCCTGCTGGTCAATCGTGCTCATGCGCGCAACCAGCGGCTTCTGCAAAAAGGCGCGCACCTCGTCAGTTAGCAATCCCATCTTCAACTCCTGGCGCCGTCCGGCGCCGTTCGTGCGGAACCCAGGCAGGAGTATAATAGCACTCAGCGGCCGTGCACAGCCGCAAATCGCCTGCGGGCTTCGGCAGTCCCAAGCGGGGCAAACGCGGCGGGTTGTTGCCCGACCGATCACTATTCTGTAGAATCCGCTCGCGGACTGTGGGGCCGCCCGCGTGGGGCAGCGCACATAGAGGATTAACGCATCATGCTTGTTCGCGCGTTCCGTGTCACCGACCGGCTGGGAAACGCTTTGTTGCGCGTCGCCGCCTGGGCCGCGCTGGCCGCCGTCGAGCAAACCGCCCATCTGAAAAACGGATTGATCGCCCTGATTGTCGGCGTGTTCAGCGTGATCGCAGGCGCGGTTGGGCTGGTCGTGGGAACCGTTCGCCGGACTCGTCGCACCGCCGAGCAAGCCGTCCAGATTACGCAGGCCGGGCGCCGCGATCGCATGGCACAGCGTGCCGCCGCAGCCGAGCTTCGCCCCACCGTCGTCGAAGACCCGCTCCGCGCCCAGAACCGCGCGCTAAGCGCGTTCGCCGTCCTGCTGCTGGTCGCGCTGATAGCGGTCGTGATCTGGCAGACAAGCGGCGACGGCGAGCCCGACGCCCCCGTCGGAATTGCGGCCGGATCGTGGGAGCAGTCTCGTAGCACCGCCGTGCCGACTGCGATCTTCCCCACGCCCATCCCGACCGCCACCCCCGTGCCGGACCCGTTGCGCGTCGGCGGGAGTCTGGTCTTCACGCTGCGCACAGGCGGCCAGACCGACCTGTGGGTGCTCGGTGTCGGCGAGACGGAGCCGCTCCGCCTGACGAATCACCCGGCCGACGACCGCGATCCAGCCTGGAGCCCGGACGGGACGCGCGTCGCGTTCACCAGCCGCCGCGATGGCAACTGGGAACTGTACGTGCTTGAGGTCGAAACCAACACGATCAGCCGCCTGACGTATACGCCGGGCTTCGAGGGCGCGCCCACGTGGAGCCCTGACGGCGCGTTCATCGCCTACGAGGGCTATAACGAGCAAACGCAGAACCTCGACATTTACATCATCAGTTCCGACCCCGAAATTGCGACGCGCGACGGCGCCGTACAGATGACCATGTCCCCCGCGCCGGACACCGAGCCTGCCTGGTCCCCACTGGGGCGACAGATCGCCTACGTCACCTGGCGCAACGGGAACCAGGAGATCGTCATCTTCGATCTGGACAATCCGAACCCCGACCGCGAGCAGCAGGCGACCAACCTCACCCAGACGCCGGACATCAACGAGACGCACCCCGTCTGGAGCCATGACGGGACGCGCATCGCCTACACTGCGACGGTCAATGGGGTTGAGGGCGTCGGCTATCGCTATGTGGACCAGCCCGGCGGCGAGTCGGTGCTGATCGGGCGCGGGAAGATGCCCGCCTGGGCGCCGAACGACGCCAGCGTGCTTTACATGTTCGAGGTCAACCGCCGCACCCAGTTGATCGCCAAAGCGCCGGACAGCTTCGGCGCGGCCAGCGACGCGACCA
>CBINGT010000105.1:0-9646 GCA_966250245.1 uncultured Anaerolineae bacterium | reverse complement strand
ATGGCCTCGTTCGTGGTGTGGGCTGCGTTTACTTGGTGCCCCAGCGGTGGATGCAGTCAGTCGGCTGCGAACGCCACCGGGACTTCTTCGGCGGCGGGCGGCTCATCAGCGCGCGCCACGACGGCGTAATCAGGCAGCGTCGCTTCCATCTCGCGCACGCTCCGGCGGCTATAGACGGCGATCGTCAGCAGGAACATGAGGCTTCCGGCGATGAAGAAGATCAGCCCCATGCCCGCGCCCCGCTCGCTGCCAACCAGCGGCGCGACGACGTCCCAGCCCGGCCCGCCGACCGCTGGCTCGAAGACCCGGTCCGCCAGCGGGCCGATCAGCATAAGGGCAATCGGCATCAGCCCGAGCGAAACCTGGCTGAGCGCCGCGAAGACGCGCCCCTGCAGGTCCGGCGGAACCTTCGCCTGGATCATGGACATGAACGAGGCGTTGACCATCGGCAGAGGGAGCATTAGCAGAAACAGCGTCGCGCCAAGCGCCAGGGGGGAACGCCCCAGCCCGTAGATCGCGAGGCAGACGCCCGCCAGCCCGATCCCCGGCATGATGGTGTGAATGCGCGGGCGCGTGCCGCCCCAGGCGCTCATGATCACCCCGCCGACAATCGCTCCGGCGCTCATCACGCTGAGCAGCGTGCCGAGCGTCGTCTCGCTGCCGGTGATCGTCAGGATGTAGGGCGTGTTCAGCGCCATTGAGCCGCCGATCAGGAAGTTCACCAGCGAAACGTACAGCGCGACGGCGAACAGAATTTGCCGCGTGCGCAGATAGCGGAAGCCGGTCAGCACGTCGCGCCAGACAGACGTCCGCATGGCGCGCCCTTCTTCGGTCTGCTCCGGGTGGGGGATGTGGATCAGCAGCACGACCAGCACCGCGACCGAAAACGTCACCAGGTCGATCACCATGACGCCCGTCACGCCGACTATCGCAAACAGCAGCCCGGCCAGCATCGGCGCGACGATCCCCGACGCTGGTCCGGCGAGTTGCTGGATCGCGTTGGCGCGGTCGCGGTGCTCGTCCGGCACGAGCATGGTGATCGACGCGTCGAAGGCCGGGCTTTGGAACGTGCCGAAAAATGCCTGGATGAACGTCACGACGTACAGCAGCCACAGCTCGAACGTGCCGGTCAGGAAGCTTACCAGCAGAATCACCGTGCCGACCGCCTGCCCGATGTCCGCGAGGATCATCATGTAGCGGCGATTCCACCGGTCAGCGAAAACGCCCGCGACGCTGGCGGAGATCAGAGAAGGGAGCGTCGAGAAGAAGGCAGTCAGCGCGAGGGGCGTGGCCTGGTTGGTATCGCTAAACACCTTGATCCCGATCGCAAGGCTGGTCATGCGGCTGCCGATCAGGGAAAAGACCTGCGTCAGGATCAGCGTGTAGAACGTGCGCAGGGAAGCGGTGGATTTCATAACGCACCTATCGTGTCCGACAAAGATTCAAGATTGATGTTGAATTATAGGCCAATATAGACCAGTTTTTGCAAATAAACAAGCCTACATATCAAATTATTTGATAATCTTGCACAAAAATTGTTTCGCTGCACGCTGGCGGGTAATGAGGGCGCTCAACGCGGGTTGGAAGGCGGTTAAGAAAAATAGCGTAAAAAGACCGCATTGACCTGTTATTTTTGATAATGATGCGTATAATATGCTTTAATGATCGAACACGACGGCTAACGACACGCGCGTCACCTCTCCGCCCACCCGCCGACTCCCCGGTGACGATTTTCCAGAGTGCGCCTGCCCGATAGCCGCCGCTGAGAAGCGCGGCGTCTCTTGAAAGCGGAACGTTGCCGGTCGGTGTTTCGTAATAAATATCATGCAAATCGTAATAATCGCGGTGCGGCGAGGGTGAAGCAAGTGGAGCATAGCATGAGGAAAGTCGCTTTCATCCGGTGGTTGCTCGCAGTAGTAGGGGCCGTGCTCCTGGGGGGAGTTGCGGCGGATGTCGCGCTGGCGCACGGGCCGTCGACGGGCGGTGCGTCGATAGACGCTGTCCGCGACCTGTTCAATACGACCCTGCTGCTGGCTATTCCCGTCTTTTTGCTCGTCGAGGGGCTGATTATCTTCGCGGTGCTGCGCTATCGCCGCCGCCACAAGGATGAGATGCCCGAGCAGGTGCACGGGAACACGGCGCTCGAAATTACGTGGACGGTTCTCGCGTTCGCGATTATTGCCGTGTTGTTCGTGCTGACGCTGCGCGCTCTCAATACCGAGTATCGCGCAGAAGCGGAGCAGGAGGAGACGACTCCCGATTACACGGTGGACGTGATCGGGTACAGCTTCAATTGGGACTACAAGTACTACATCGGCCTGGACGAAGACACCGGCGTGCAGACCACCCGCCGCATCACCATCCCGACCAATCGCAACGTCCTGCTGCGGATTATGTCGCGCGACGTCGTGCACAGCTTCTGGGTGCCGGATCTCGCCGGAAAGGTGGACGCGGTTCCGGGCTACACCAACACCCAGTGGCTAAAGGTGAAGGAACCGGGCCTGTACACCGGCAACTGTGCGGAGTACTGCGGCCTTCTTCACTATAATATGCTCATCGAACTCGAAGCGCTGCCGCCGGATGAATTCGACCGCTGGCTGGCGGACCGGATGGCAGGCGCGACTGACTTCACACCGATTGGCACGGACCTGGAAAGCGAGCTGCCCGAGGGCGATGCCGCTTCGGGCGAGAGCATCTTCCAGGAACTGGGCTGCTCGAACTGCCATGCCGCGCAGGATGGCGCCGGTCCAGCGCTGACGGGGATGGGCCAGCGCGCGGAAGATCACGCGGCCCAGGCTGGCGACCCGAACGCGCATCAGTACCTGCGCGAGTCGATCCTGGTTCCGTGCGAGTTTGAGGTGCCCGGCTTTAACTGCCAGGTGATGCCATCCGATTACGGTCAGAAGCTGGACGCGCAGGCCCTGGCTGATCTGATCGCCTACCTCCAGTCTCAGTAACGCGGCGTTGCCGCCACACAAGTCATTTACGGAGCACTGTATGGCGACTATCACGCACCCCACAACGACGACGGTACACCGGCCACAGAGCAGGCTGCTCGAGTGGATTACAACGGTTGACCACAAGAAGATCGGGATCATGTACGTCGTCACGACGCTGACCTTCTTCGTCATCGGCGTCGTGCTGGCGCAGGTGATGCGGGCCGAGCTCACCGCCCCAGGCGGGCAGTTCGTGACCGCGGACGCCTACAACCAGTTGTTCTCGATGCACGGCACGACGATGGTGTTCCTGTTCATCATCCCGATCGGCGCCGGTATCGCGAACTACATCATCCCGTTGCTGATCGGCGCGCGTGACATGGCGTTCCCGCGCCTGAACGCGCTGAGCTACTGGCTGTTGCTGTTCGGCGGCCTGACCGTCTACTCCAGCTTCCTGGTCGAAGGTGGCGCGGCGGCGAACGGCTGGACGGCCTACCCGCCCCTGAGCACCAAGCAGTACTCGCCCGGCCTGGGTACGGACCTGTGGCTGATCGGCCTGGCGCTGACCGGAACCTCATCCCTGATCGGCTCGGTGAACTTCATCGTGACGATTACGCGGATGCGCGCGCCGGGCATGACCTGGATGAAGCTGCCGATGTTCGTATGGACGACCTACACCATGTCGTTCATGATCCTGCTGGGAACCCCGATCCTGACTGGCGGCATGGCGATGCTGCTGGCGGATCGTAACCTGGGCACGCAGTTCTTCCAGGTTCAGGGCGGTGGCGACCCGGTATTGTGGCAGCATTACTTCTGGTTCTACTCGCACCCGGCGGTGTACATCATCATCCTGCCGGCGATGGGGATCATCTCGGAAGTGCTGCCGGTGTTCTCGCGGCGTCCGCTGTTTGGCTACACCGCGATGGTCGTCTCGACCGTGGCGATCGGCGTGCTTGGCTTCACCACCTGGTCGCACCACATGTTCACCGTCGGCCTGCCGACCAAGCTGGAAGCGTTTTTCGTCTTCTCGACCATGTTAATCGCAGTGCCCACCGGCGTGAAGGTCTTTAACTGGCTGTTCACGATGATCGGCGGCTCGCTGCGCTTCACCGTGCCCATGCTGTACGCAATCGGGTTCCTGATGTCGTTCCTGATCGGCGGTATCACCGGCGTCTTCCAGGCGATCGTGCCAATCGACGAAATGGTGCACGACTCGTACTGGATGGTCGCGCACCTGCACTATGCGCTGTTCGGCGGTGGCGCGTTCGGCGCGTTTGCGGGCCTGTACTACTGGTGGCCGAAGATGTTCGGGCGCCGTCTGGACGAGAAGATCGGCAAGTGGCAGTTCTGGCTGCTATTCATCGGCTTCCACATCACCTACTTCCCGATGCACATCCTCGGCCTGATGGGCATGCCCCGCCGCATCTACGACTACGGCCCGGATCGCGGCTGGACCGAGCTGAACGTGCTGTCGACCATCGGCGGCATCCTGATGGGCATTTCGGTGGTTCTGCTGGTCTACAACCTGATCCGCAGCACCCTCCGGGGCGAGCGCGTGGGCAACGACCCGTGGGAAGGCGACACGCTCGAGTGGACGACCAGCTCGCCGCCGCCTGCGTACAACTTCGAAGAGATTCCAGCGGTCAACAGCCGCCGTCCGGCGCGTGACCTGCGTCTTGGCCTGGTGCCTGAAGGGGAGAGAACTGCATGAGCAGTGAAATGACTCTCGTTCCTGACGAATTTCGGGAGCGTGTCATTGACGGTGAGGGCGACGGGAACGGTCACGGCGGGCCGCACGATGGTCACGGCGCGCACGACATCCACCTGCCGCCGCCCAGCATCGCGCCGATCGTCGTCGCAGGGGGCGCGCTGTTCCTGCTGCTGACTCTCCTGAACCCGCTGTGGCTGCTCGTCGCAGTGCCGGTGTTGGGATATGGCGTGTGGCGCATGATCCACTTCCCTGAGTTCGACATCAGCGCGAAGTGGCTGCCCGCTATGGACCATCGCAAGCTGGCGATGTGGGCCTTCCTGGCGTCGGAAGTGATGTTCTTCGGCTCGCTGATCGGTGGCTATCTCTACTTCAAGCTGAAGGGCGGCTTCGGGTTCGAAGAGGCGGAAGCCATCCTCAGCCTGCCGCTGGCGACCGTCGGGACGAGCGTCCTGATCGTCAGTAGCTTCGCCGTCGTGATGGCGCTTGAGGCGCTCCAGTCGAACGATATGCGCGTGTTCCGCAACTGGATGATCGCGGTCCTGGTGCTGGGCGCGGGCTTCCTGACCATTCAGGCGTTCGAGTGGTACGAGCTGATGGATCACGGCGTCACGACTAGCGACCTGTTCGGAACGGCCTTCTTCATCACGACCGGGTTCCACGGCTTGCACGTGCTCGGCGGCGTGGTCTGGATCGCGCTGCTGCTGTTCCGTGCGCTGGTGCAGAAGGTCTACTCGGCGGAGAACTCGCTCGGCGTCGAGCTGTTCGGGCTGTACTGGCACTTCGTCGACGTCGTGTGGATCGCGCTGTTTACGGTGATTTACCTGGTTCGCTAGGCCGCGCAGCGAGGGATAAGCATGGATCAGATGTTGCTTTGGATTGTGCTTTGGATCGCGAGCGGCGCGTTTCTGGGCGGCGTGATCACACCCGTCCTCACGGCGGACCGCCGCATCGACGACTGGACCGCGATGGTGATCGGGCTGGTCGTGGGCGGCATCGGGAACCTCATCCTGTTGGTGCCGCTGTGGCTGGCGCTGTCTCGCGTGGAGCGCGCCGAGGAAACGCACGAGCCGCTTTGGAAGCGGGATGCCGTTACGCTTGAGGAGCTACAGGCCGCAGGCGGAGGCGCCCTGCCGCCAAACCCGCTGCTCGCGCTCAAGCAGAACTTCTGGCCCGCGCCGCGCCCGCATGGCGAGCACTCGCACCGCATGACGTATGTCGGCGTGGCGATCGCGCTGGCCGTGCTGACCGCGATCGAGGTCGCGCTGAGCGTGCTCGATTCGCGCGGCGATGTCGGCTTCCCGGTGGTAGCCCCGCTGGCGGCGCTGTCGTCGCTCAAGATCCTGCTGGTGGTCGCGTTCTTCATGCATCTGCGCTGGGAGAACCGCTGGTTCACGCTGATCTTCGTCGGATCGGTGCCCTTCGCGCTGATGGTGCTGATCGTGCTGGCCGCGGTCGCCTAGCAGAGCGCACGCACAGATGACAGAACGGCTCCCCATGCGGGAGCCGTTTTCATTTCAGCGAATCACCCCGGCAGCAGCCCGTGATCCCGCAAGACTTGCTGCTCGTCACCAGTGACGTAGGCGAAGATTTTAGGCTGCCCGTCGCGCACCTGTAGGAAGTAGATGACGTCGAATTCAATCCGGATCTCGTCGCCATCCTGCCGCCGGTAGCGCGAGTCCCAATGCACCCGCGCCATCGCGTGAAGCTCGTCCAGCGGCGTGACGTCCACCCCGGCGACGTTCATCGCGGTCGTGCCGATGCTTTTATAGAACGCGAATCCTTGCGGGATCACCGCGCGAAACTGCTCGTCGTTCTTTCCGCACATCACGCTGTTTGGGCTGGCTTCGATGAAATAGTTCGCGAAGCTGGCGACCGCCCCATCCACGTCCACGACTGGCGGATCTTGCAGCGCCTGGTTGACGCGTGCGGCGTATTGCTCGAAGAACAGTTCGAGTTGCTGGATCCTATCCACAGTTTTCTCCTCGGGCTGTTCAGACGTGGCCGGATTATACCGGGCCGCAGCTACCTGGCCGGACAGACCGGCAAGTTTCCTATAATCTGCATATCACGCAGCCATGAGGATACGGCCATGAGCCTTGAGCCAGGTTTACCGATCTACGAGTACGACGACACCGGCCAGGGCGATCCGCTGGTGCTGGTGCCGGGCGGCCTTACCGGTTGGCTGAGCTGGGCGCCACACGCCCAGATGTTGGCGGAGCAGCAGCGCGTCATTCGCATGCAGTTGCACGGCGTCGCGTACGGCCTGGCAGGCGTGCCGCTTCCGGCGAACTATTCGGTGAATTTCGAAGTCGCGGCGCTCGGCACCACGCTTGACTCGCTGGGTATCGAGCAGGCTGACTTTGCTGCATGGTCCTATGGCGCTTCCGTCACGCTCAGCTACGCGATCCACCACCCTGAGCGCGTTCGCACGCTGACGCTGATCGAGCCGCCTGCCTTCTGGATGCTCAAGTCGCGCGGCCCACTTCCAGACGACGCGCTCCGTTTGCAGTCGCTTCTACAGCCGCTGGCCGGAGCAGACGTGACGGAAGACCAGTTGATTGCGTTCGCACGGTTGGTTAACCTGCTGCCGGAAGGCGTCGATCCGCGTACGCTGCGGCAGTGGCCTTTGTGGATGGAACACCGTCAATCGCTGCGTAGCCAGGGGAGCGCGTTTACCCATGTGGATAGCCTGCAATTGTTGCGCGCGTTCGACCGGCCCGTGCTGCTTGTCCGAGGAGAGGGCACGTCCGAGGCGCTGGACGCTATAACCGACGTGCTGAGTGAGGAACTGCGGGATGTGCGGGTCGTCACCTTCCCCGGCGGGCACGCGCCACACATCGTCTCAATGCAGCCGTTTCTGAAGAGCTTCCGCCGCTTCCTGGCCGATCCCGGCCAGCCGCTGTGATTTGTACGATTCGACTGGCCGACTCGTTGACAGCCGTCTGGTGCGTGCTATACTGAGCAACATGAACACATATCTGCACGTCCACGCGCACCATCATGAGTTCCACACCCCAGGCGCTCGGCCCGGTGGTGATGGTTGCGTGCGTGCCTAGCGTTCGCTAGAACCAGCATCCTGACGCCTCTCGGTCCGCCGAGGGGCGTTTTTTATTATCCGGCGCCCGCCGCGCCACAGAAGGAGATCGCGCCCATGAACGATGCACAGATTCGCCTCGCCCTGCCGAGCAAGGGGCGGATGGAAGCCGAAACGCTCGAGTTTCTTGCAGGCTGCGGCCTGCGCGTGGACAAGCGCAACCCGCGCCAGTACACCGCGACGCTGCCTGCGCTGCCCGGCGTGCTGGTGCTGTTCCAGCGCGCGCGGGATATCCCGGTGAGCGTCGCGGCGGGGGATGTGGACCTGGGCATCACCGGCTACGACGCCCTGGCTGAGATGGCCGATCCTGATTCGGGCGCGATCGTCACGATCCACGAGGCGCTGGGTTATGGCGAGTGCGCGCTGGTGGTCGCCGTGCCGGATGACTGGGACGACGTTCGCACCGCCAGCGACCTCGCCCGGCGCGCATCGCAGCAGCGTCTGCGGGTGGCGACCAAGTACCCTCGGCTTGTCGGGCGCTTTTTGCAGCAGGCGGGCGCCGAATCGGTACGCGTGGTCAGCGCAGACGGGGCGCTTGAGTCCGCGCCGACGGTCGGCTATGCGGATTTCATCGCAGACATCACCAGCACCGGCACGACCCTGCGCGAGAACCGTCTGCGCCCGCTTGACGACGGCGTGATCGTCACCTCGCAGGCGACGCTCGTCGGCAGCCGCGCCGCGCTCAGCACGCGCGACGACGTGCTACAGGTCGCCCGCCAGATGCTCGAATACATCGAGGCGCACCAGCGGGCGCGCGGCCAGTACATGATCTTCGCCAACATGCGCGGTGAGTCAGCCGAGGGCGTGGCGCAACGCGTCTTCAGCCAGCCGGACCTCGGCGGGCTGCAAGGGCCGACCGTTTCACCGATGATCACGCGCCAGGACGTCGGAAACTGGTGGGCGATCAATCTGGTCACATCTGCCGAAAAGCTGTACTCCGCCATCCAGCAGATCCGCGCCATCGGCGGCAGCGGGGTGGTGGTGACGCCGGTCACGTATATTTTTGAAGAGCTGCCCGCCCGCTATCAGCGGTTGCTGGCAGCCATCCAGCGTAAGGAGATCTCACGATGAATAGCCCTGCCCTGCCCATTTATGACGATCTGAGCGAAGCGCGACGGACCATTTTGCGGCGCGACTCGCTGCGCGACGTGTCGATCCCGCCGCGCCTGGCCGAGAGCCTGCGCGCCGTGTTCGGAGAGCCGGTTACGCCCGATGAAGCGGTGCGCCGCATCGTGCAGAGCGTCCGCCAGAACGGCGACGCGGCGCTGTTCGACTGGAACCGGCGCATTGACGGCGCGGACCTCGACGCGCTTGAGGTGCCGCAGGACGCGATCGACGAAGGGCTGCGGCGCACGCCGGAGAACGTGGTCGCTGCACTGCGGCTCGCCGCCGAGCGCATCCGCGCCTTCCATGAGAAGCAGCCCGTCACCGGCTGGATCGATGCAGGGCGCGACGGCTCGCTCGGCCAGCTTGTGCGTCCGGTGGATTCGGTCGGTGTTTACGTCGCAGGCGGGACGGCGCCGTTGCCCTCGTCCCTGTTGATGAGCGCGGTCCCGGCGCAGGTGGCGGGCGTGCAGGAGATCGTCGTCGTGACGCCGCCCGGTCGCGGGGATGGCGCGGTGCCGGACGTGATCCTCGCGGCGGCGGCGATCTGCGGCCTGCGGCGGATCTACCGGGTCGGCGGGGCGCAGGCGATCGCGGCGCTGGCCTACGGGACGGAGAGCGTGCCGCGCGTGGCGAAGATTGTCGGCCCCGGCAACCTGTTCGTGACGCTCGCCAAGCAGCAGGTCTACGGGGATGTGGGGATCGACGGGCTGCCCGGCCCGACTGAAACGATGATCATCGCGGACGAGGACGCCGATCCCGCGCTGGCTGCGGCGGACCTGCTCGCCCAGGCGGAGCATG
>CBINGT010000104.1:0-9691 GCA_966250245.1 uncultured Anaerolineae bacterium | reverse complement strand
AAGCTGCGCAGCGCGGCGATCACCCGCTCCGGCGCGGTGGCGATGCTGTCGTTCACCCACGTCGCGCCGTCGATCGTGGCGACCGGCTCCAACCGGTGCTCGACGCCAGTGAAGCGCGCGATCGCCTCACGCATCGCCTCGACCGGCACGCCGCCCGCCCACGCGATCGTGCACGCGGCGAGCGTGTTGAGCACGTTATGCATCCCGCGCAGGCGGATCGCGTCCCGCCCGCAAATCTCGACCGTACCGTCATCCGTCGCCAGCACCAACCGGTCGCCGTCGAGGTACGCGCCGCGCGTCACCGGTTCCTGCACCGAGAAGAACGCGATCCGCCCCGGCGCCTCAGCGCTCATCGTGTGCGCGACTGGGTCATCCCACCCGAAGATCGCGGTGCCGTCCGGACGCTGGTGCCGGTAGATGTTGGCTTTCGCGTCGCGGTAGGCGTCCATCGTGCCGTGGCGGTCGAGGTGATTCGGCGTGACGTTCAGCACCGCGCCGACCGGCGGGCTGACTGTCATCAGCTCCAACTGGAAGCTGCTCAGTTCCATCACGACCACGTCATCCGGCGCGATCTCCGGCAGGCGGTCGAGCAGCACGTCGCCGATGTTCCCGCCGACGTGCGTGGTCCGACCGGCGGCGCGCGCCATTTCGCCGGTCAGCGCGGTAGTGGTCGTCTTCCCGGCGCTGCCCGTGATGCCGAGCACCAGCGCGGGACAGCGCTCCACAAACAACTGCGCGTCGTTGGTGATGCGGATGCCGCGCCGCTGCGCTTCCTGCACGATCGGCAGCGTCGGCGGGACGCCCCCGCTCAGGCACAGCACGTCGCAGTCGTCGAGCAGCTCCAGCGGATGTCCGCCGAGCGCAAACGCGACTGGCAGTCCCGCGAACGATTCGACGTCCGCGACCAGCGCTTCCGCCGGGCGGCTGTCGGACAGCGTCACGCGCGCGCCGATCGTGGGCAGCCAGCGGCCGAGCGCTTTCCCCTGCCGCGCCATGCCCAGCACAACGACATGCTTCCCCGCCAGCGGATCGGGGCTGGCGGGCGAGGTTGAAGGTGTTGGCGTGTTCAGAGTTGAATCCCCCCATCCCCCGGCAAGCGAAGGGTCTTGAAGTTCATCACGTCTTACCCCTTGACCGGAATCGTGCCGCCCTCGCGCGCCGAGCGGTACAGCGCATCGATCACGCGCATGTTTTTGACCGCATCATCCGCCGGGAAGCGTGGCGCAGCTTCGCCCCTCACGGCGCGATTGAAGTCCTCGACCATCAGCGTGTAGGAGTTCGCCGCTTCCAGCCGGATGGTTTCGATCATCATCCGATCCTCGCCAAAGTGCACGATCTCGCTGGCGCGGTCCCCGATCGGGTTATAGGCGCGGTTGACCAGCAGCGAGCCGGTCGAGCCGACGACCTCGTAATAGCGGCGCAGCGGCAGGCTGAACCCGCAGTTGATGTGCGCCAGCACGCCGTTCGGAAATTCCAGCGTCGCCACCATGCGATCGTCCACGCCGCGCTCCGTCCAATGCGCCTGCGCGGTGACCGCCAGCGGCTCCGCCTCGGTGATGAACCGCGCCAGCGACACCGGATAGCAGCCAACATCATACAGCGAGCCGCCGCCAAGCTCCGGATCGAGCCGGATGTCGTCCTGGCGCGCGATCAGGAAGCTGAACCCTGCGTCGATCAGCCGCACCTCGCCGATCGTCCCATCCTGGATCAATTCTTTGACGGCGTGCGCCTGGGGATGATGCCGCCATTGGAACGTCTCGCACAGGATGCGCCCCGCCTGCTTGAACGCAGCGACCATCTCTTCGGCTTCGGCGGCGTTCAGCCCGATCGGCTTCTCGCAAAGGACGTGCTTGCCCGCCTGCGCCGCCTTGATCGCCCATTCTTTGTGCAGGTTATTCGGCAGCGGGATGTAGATCGCGTCCACGTCCGGATCGTCAAGCAGTGCCTCGTAGCTGCCGTAGCTGGTCGGGATGCCGTGCTCCTGCGCGAACGCCCGGGCGCGCGCCTCGTCGCGGCTGGCGATCGCGACCAACTCTGTATCACTCGCCTGCCGGAACGCGGGCAACATCGTCTTTTCACCGTGACGCGCCGTGCTGAGAATCCCCCATCGGACTGTGCTCATTTTCTGCTCCTTGTCGGTGCGTGAAAGACAAAAGTCAGTAATCAGCAGTTAGCGGTTAGCGATTAGCAAGAACTAAAAGCCGCCAAGCGACCTTTCGAAAGAAACTGGCATGTGCGGCACACGTAAAACCTCACCCCTGGCCCCTCTCCGTTTACGGAGAGGGGAAAAGGGGGCCGGGGGTTAAGGGGTGAGGTTTCCCTGCTAACGGCTAATCGCTAATTGCTACTCACCGGCGGCAACGTGAAGCACACATCCGGGAAGGTCACCAGGTCTGCGCGAACCCATCCCCCGGACGTGCTCAAGCGCCACCAGGTGTACCCGTTCGAGGCGGTCGCCCAACCGTCCGCTGTATCGGTATCCCCCTGCGATAGCGTGCCGACACGATCGTATTCTACGCCCGGCCCGGCACGCAGGTTGATGTCGTCGTGGCGCGCGGTCAGCACGCAGACGCCCTCGCCGCCACTCTGATCCGAGACGACCTGCGCCGCCACCTCGCTGCCCAACGTGCCAGGATCGAGCGCATCCTGCACGACGGCGACCGTCGGCGTGACGAATGTCGCCAGACCCGGATCGGCGACCATCACATCCGCTGCCTGCGAGGGCACGCCCCACAGCCCGACATACGCCGCGCTGGCGCCTGCCAGCGTGCGCCCGTCCGGGCTGAATGCCACCGCGCTAACCCGGTCATCCGGCTCCAGCGCGCGGATCTCCGCGCCGTCCGCGTTCCACAGACGGATCGTGTCGTCATTCAATCCGGCGCCCACCGACGCCAGAAGCAGCCCGGTCGGGCTGTACGCCAGATCGGTGATCGTGCCGACGTGTCCGCTCAACTCGGCCGTAATCGTCTGGGCGCTGACGTTCCACACGCGGATCACGCTGCCCGATGCGCTGGCGAGCCGCCCGCCGCCGGGGTGGAACGCGATCGCGTCGACGTTGGCAGCGTGCTCCAGCACTGCCAGCGACCCACCCGCCGGGACCTTCCACACGCGGACCGTGTCATCCTCGCTCGACGACGCCAGCATCGTCCCGTCGCCGCTGAACGCCACATCCGTCACATACGACGTGTGCCCGCGCAACGTGGCGACCCGCTGGCCCGTGGTGGAGTCCCACAGGTACACGTTCCCGTCGTCGCTGGCAGCAGCGATCAGGTTCCCGCGCGGGCTGAAGGCGACCGCCGTCACCGCGCCGGACGGCCCGACCAGCGGCGACAGTTCGCTGCCGGAACCGACGTCGAACAGCCGCACGACGTTATCCTGCCCGGCGACTGCCAGCAACACGCCGTCCGCGCGGAACGCGACGCTGTCCACCCGGTTGCTCGCGCTTTGCATATGCAAATGCTCGGCGCCCGTCTGCGCGTCCCCCACGCGGATCGTCCCGTCGCTGCCACCCCCGGCCAGCCAGCGCCCGTCGGGGCTGTACGCCACGGCGGCGACCGGCGCGCTCAGCCCGTTGACCTTCGTCAGCAGATCAACCGCGCGCGCGTTGCCCGGTCCGAGCGGCGCGCTGCCCGTATGTGCAACTTCCGCCACGGCAACCGGGGTCGGTTGCGGCGTGGGCGGCGCCGGGGTGAAGGTCGGCGCTCCGGCGAACGTGTCAGGTGTGGGGGTAGGCGACGAATACGGCTCGATAATATACTGCGTCTCGGGCGTCAGAATATACTCGTACAGCGCCCAATAGGCGCCTGCAGCAAGCGGCGCGCACAGGATCAGCAGCACCATCAGCAGGCGCCAGTTGATCGCGCTGACTTCTCGCTCGCCCGAGGTGACTTTCTGCTTCTTCATGGATCGTGCGGTGCGATTTCGCTACCTTTATCGGCGCGGCAATCGCGCTCTCCCGGTGATTCGCTCACCTTTCTATGCTGAGTATAGCGGTTAGCAATTAGCGACTAGCGGGCATACAGTGTCAATCGCTGCCCGTCACTAGTAGCCGCCTAATACGGCTTTGATGTTCTCTGCGATATCGCGCGTAATCCCCGGCACGGCGGTCAATTCCTCGACGCTCGCCGCACGGATCGCTTCGATATCCTTGTCAAACGCTTTCAACAGCGCCTTGCGCCGCGCCGGTCCGATCCCTGGCACGGCCTCAAGCTGGCTGGCGAGGCCCATCTTCCGGCGGCGCGCGCGGTGGCTGGTGATCGCGAAGCGGTGCGCCTCGTCGCGCACACGCTGCATCAGGAACAGCCCCTCGCTGCGGCGCGGCAACACGACCGGCTTCTCGCGCCCCGGCAGATAGATTTCCTCAAACTGCTTCGCCAGCCCGCAGACTGGCACGCGGCCAAACAGCCCCATCTCCTGCAAGACCTCGACCGCGACGTTCAACTGCCCCTTCCCGCCGTCGATGATCAGCAGGTCCGGCAGCAGGCGCCACGTCTCATTATGGTCCTTCTTGCCGGGCGCGTTCACCAGCGGCTGCTCGACCGCATCGTGATAGCGGCGGAAGCGGCGCGTCAGCGCCTCGCGCATCGACTGGTAATCGTCCGACCCATCGTGCCCGACGGTCTGGATATTGAAGCGGCGGTACTCGCTCTTGCGCGGGACGCCCTGCACGAACACGACCCGGCTGGCGACAATCGCCGTGCCCTGTGTCGTGCTGATGTCGAAGCACTCGATCCGGTTGGGCGGGTTCGGCAGGTTAAGCGCGGTTTGCAGCTCGCGCAGCGCTGTTTCCTGCTTGACGGTATCGCTCGCCCACTGGCTGCGCAGAATCCCCAGCTTCTCGATCGCAGTCTGCGTCGCCAGGTGAACCAGCTCGCGCTTGTTGCCACGCTGCGGGACGGTCAGCTTGACCTTGCGGCCGCCGCGCTTGTCGCGCAGCCATTGTTCGATGATCAGCGCTTCGTCGATGTGCTCTGGAATGACGACCTCACGCGGGATGTCGGTCGCATCCTGGTAAAACTGCATCAGGAAGTTGCTGACGATCTCGCCGGTCGCTTCGCCTTCGGTCCCTTCCAGCGCGAAATACTCGCTGCCGACCAGCCGCCCGTTGCGGATCAGGAACATCTGCACGACGGCGTCACTGCCTTCCTGCGCGAACGCGATCACGTCCTGCTCGGCGTTGATGTCCGCCACCAGCCGCTGCCGCGCGGAGATCTGCGCCACGACATGCATCCGGTCCCGCAACACCGCCGCCCGCTCGAAATCCAGTGCCTCGGACGCGGCTTCCATTTCCGCGCGCAGTTCGGACAGCACCGATTCGGCGTGGCCGGATAGCACCCGCATCAGGCCGTTGATGTTCTCCCAGTATTCTTCCTTCGTCTGCGCGCCGATGCACGGCGCCCCGCACAGCTTGATGTCGTAGTACAGGCAGGCGCGCGTGTCGTTGCCGGTGATCTCGCGGTCGCACGTCAGGTATGGGAATGCGCGGCGCAGCACGTCGAGCGTCTCGCGCACGCCACCCGCCGACGTAAACGGGCCGAAGTAGCGGTTCCCGTCGGTGCGATCCAGCCGCCGCGTCATCTCCACAGTCGGGAAGGCGTCGGCAGTCGTCACACGGATGTACGGATACCGCTTGTCATCCTTGAGCATGATGTTATAGCGGGGCTTGTGGACGCGGATCAGCTCTGCCTCGGTGATCAGCGCCTTCAGCTCGTCGCCCGTCAGGATGAACTGGATATCCGCTGCGTCGTGCCGGATGCGCAGCACCTTGCTATCCATATTGGACGGCTGGAAGTAGCTCCGCACGCGGTTGCGCAGGTTCTTCGCCTTGCCAACGTAAATAATCCGGCCGTTGGGATCGATAAACTGATATACGCCCGGCTCGGTCGGCAGGTTGTCAAGAATCTCTTGAATGTGTGGAAGTGGACTGTATTCGGCCATAATGCTCGCGACTTCCCGCCTACCGGTCGAAGGTCGGCGGGACTCAATTTCCGCCCAATTTTACCGCACGATGGCGTTGATTATCATAGCACATACGTTCTAATCTTCATAGAGTTTGGTAAGAAATTCGAACATTCGCCGTCCCGGCGCCCCGCTCCTATGAGTTGCCGAAGCGTCGGGCGTGCGTTCAGCGCACTTTTACGAGCAGCATTATAATACCCTCACTCACTCTCTGTCCGGACGCATCATCGGACACTTGCGGTGAGCTTCACCGTTATTTAACTAAGGAGATCTACATGTTCCAACGCCGCTTTCCACTGATGAGCGCCTTGTTGGTAGCGCTGTTCATCCTGGCTGCGCCACTCACTGCGCTCGCTCAGGATCCGCTGACCGAGGAATACACCTCTTCCAGCGGCGCCATCACCCTGTCCTATCCGGCGGGGTGGGCCGTCGAGGAGCAGGCCGGAATGGTCGCGCTCGCCAACGTGTCCGATGCGTTCGAGAGTCCGACTCTGCCGACCGACGTGGTCGGCATAATCGTCATCGAACCCTGGATGCTTGGCGTGATGGCCCTTGCCGAATCCATCACGCCGACGGAGGCCCTGGCCCAACTCGGGCAGGAACTGACCGATGGCGAAGTCGACGCGGCATCCCTCACCCCAGAAGACATCACCATCGCGGGATATCCTGCGTCACGCTTCCTGCTGACCTATTCGGGTGGAGACGTCCTGATGCTGGGCATCCACCTGGACGATTCGACGACCATCGGCGTGGTCGCGCTCTCGAACATTGGCGAAATGTCCGCCCACGAGGAAACAGTGACCGCTATCGCTGCGTCGATCGAGTACTCCGAGGATACAGCGCCCGATCCCGATGATCTGCTGGACTTCGATCCAGACGTCGTCCTCGACGAAGCCGCGCGTGAAGTGCTTCGCGGTCATAACGACTGGGTGCGCGTGGTAGCTTTCAGCCCGGACGGGACGCAGGTCGCCAGCGGCTCGGATGACGCGACCGTGCGCCTGTGGGACATAGCCAGCGGCGAAGAAGTTCTGGCGCTGGAACACGGTAGCTGGGTGTATGTGTACGCCGTCGCCTATAGCCCGGACGGCACGCTGATTGCTTCGGGCGGCGACGACAGCCTCGTCTCCGTTTGGGACGCCGCAACCGGCGAATCGGTCGCGCAGCTTGAAGGACACGAAGGCGCCGTTACGGGCATCGCCTTTAGCCCGGATGGTTCGCTGATCGCCTCGTCCAGCGACGACTCCACCATTCGCCTGTGGGTGTTGGATGGTACGTGGCAAGAGCGGGCGGTCCTTGAAGGGCACGAAGGCAACGTGTTTGCCGTCGCCTTCAGCCCGAGTGGATCGCAGATTGTCTCTGGCGGGCCTTACGCCGCTCGTGTATGGGACGTGGCGTCTGGCGAAGAAGTCATGGCGATTGAGCACCCCGACTGGATTCGGAGCGTCGCGTTCAGCCCGGACGGCACGCTGATCGTCACCGGCAGCGATGACGGCATCGTGCGCGTATTCGACGCCGAGAGCGGCGAATCGGTCGCCGAGCTGGAAGGCCACACGGACTACGTTCGCGGCGTCGCGTTCGGTCCGGACAGCGCGCACATCGTCTCCGGTAGCGACGACCAGACCGTCCGCCTGTGGGCGCTCGACGGCACCTGGCAGGAGCAGGCCGTCTACACCGGCCACTCCGACTGGGTGCGCGGGGTTGCGTTCAGCCCGGATGGCACGCTTGTCGCGTCCGGCTCGGACGATGACACCGTCATCCTGTGGGCCGTGCCGTAAGGTACCTGGCGTTTGAGCACAAGGGGCGGTCCGGCTGGGCTGCCCCTTTATTTTCCGCGCTCGCTTGCCGACTGCCCGCGCGTCGTCTACACTCTGCCGCATCGTCCGACCAAGTGACAGCGCGCCATGACCCCACTGAATCGCCCACCTGATCGTCCGCATATCCCCGTGCTGCTCGCGCCTGTGCTCGACCTGCTGCGCGTCAATGAATTGCGCGCGGGCCGTTTCGTGGATGGGACGGTCGGCGCGGGCGGGCACGCCGCCGCGATCCTCGAAGCCGCGCCGGACGCCCGGCTGCTCGGCCTGGATCGCGACCCGGCGGCGCTTGCGCTGGCCCGGGAGCGGCTGGCGCCGTTCGGTGAGCGGGCAACACTCGTCCACGCCAGCTACGAGGACATGCCCGCGCAGGTCGCCGCGTGGCTGGGCGAAGGCGCGCAGGTCGACGGCATTCTGCTCGATCTCGGCGTCTCGTCCATGCAGCTCGACCAGGCAGAGCGCGGCTTCGCGTTCATGCAAGAAGGGCCGCTCGATATGCGCTTCGACCCGACCTCGGATGTGCCGACCGCCGCCGACCTGGTCAACCTGCTGGAAGCAGACGAGCTGGCGGACATTCTCTACCGCTACGGCGAGGAACGTCACAGCCGCCGCATCGCCCAGGCGATTGTCGCTAACCGGCCATTTCACACAACGCGGGAGTTAGCCGAGGTCGTCGCGAGCGCCTATCGCGGCCCGCGCGAGAAGATTCACCCGGCGACGCGCACCTTCCAGGCGTTGCGGATCGCGGTCAACGACGAATTAGGCGCAGTCGAGCGTACCCTGCCCCGCGCCATCGACCTGCTGCGCCCCGGCGGTCGTCTGGCGGTCATCAGCTTCCACAGCCTCGAAGATCGGATCGTCAAGCAAACCTTCAAGCGCGAGGCAACCGACTGCATCTGCCCGCCGCGCCAGCCGGTCTGCACCTGCGGCCACACGGCGAGCGTGAAACTGATCACGCGCAAGCCCGTCGAAGCGGACGACGCAGAGATCGCGCACAATCCGCGCAGCCGCAGCGCCAAGTTGCGGGTGGTGGAGCGGTTAGCAGTTAGCGATTAGCGTTTAGCCAAAGCAAGAGCAAAAAACCTATCATGCCGGATTCCACCACCTGCTTCGCTGCTGCCCGGATTTAGCTCTACTGGTTTTTGCTAACCGCTAATGGCTAATCGCTGCTCTCTCAATTTTGGTAAATGAGACTCTCGTTATATGATCGGCGTGAGAATCGAATTGGTGTATGGTTAAGGCCAGCGCGCACGGTATCGTGATTGGGACGCAAGCAGGAAACAGGGATGAGCAGTGACGAGCGCCCGCCGGGGTGGAACCAGCATACAGTCTTGCAGCCCGGCCGCGACCAGCGGCAACTGGTCGCGACGATCGCGCTGATGGTGATCGTCGTGATCTTGATCGGCGCACTCTACCTGATCCAGACCACGACCACCACCACGACCGTTCGCCAGCTTCAGGAAATGAGCGATCTGCGCGCCCGTTTGGAGCGCGAAAACGAGCGTCTGCGCGCCGAGATCGCGCAGCTTGAAAGCCTGCCGCGCATGATGACCCGCGCCGCAGAGCTTGGCTTCCGCGAGGCGCGCGACGAGGATATTGACTACATCGTGGTTGAAGGCTACCGCTACAACCGGCCGCCTGTGACTCCCACGCCAACGCCACTCCCCGCCGAGCCGACACAGGTCTATGACGAAACGCTCAGCGGGTGGATTCAGAAGCAGTGGGATGCGCTGCAAAGGCAGTTCGACGAATGGCAGAATCGATCAGCTGGTAGCGATTAGCGGGGAGCAGGGGAGCGCGATCCGAAGCAGAACGACGTGGAACGCGCCCTCGGCAACCTTCCCGATCTGCTTCGCTAGGTCCCCGCGGCGAAGACGATTTCGATGCGTTCGTTCTTGGCGGCCTCTTTGCCCTGAGGTGAG
>CBINGT010000103.1:0-9768 GCA_966250245.1 uncultured Anaerolineae bacterium | reverse complement strand
GGGGGATGGTTCGTCGGTATGAAATCTCTCACCTCCAATATCATCTCTGAAGACTATGTAGTCTATGCTGAAACTGCCGGGCTGAGTAAAAACAGGATCCTGGTTCAGTACATCATGCGCAACGCCATACTGCCCCAATTCACGGCGCTGGCTATGGTGCTCGGAACAGTGTTCAGCGGCGCCCTTATCATGGAGGTCGTTTTTAGCTATCCTGGCATCGGCAGTTTAGCCATCAGAGCGATCTACAGTAACGATTACTCGATGATCATGGGCATCACCATTTACTCGATCATCGGGGTTGCTACCGCCGTTTTCATCATGGACTTACTCTACCCGTTATTCGACCCGCGAGTGCGTTACCAATAGGAACGCGATTATGCTAAGAGTGTTGCGTGATCTCCTCCGATATGATGGTCGTTTTCGCCTCGCTGTCGTTTTGCTAAGCGGCGTGGTGATAATGATTCTCCTGTCCTTTAACTCACCTTACGATCCCAGTAAAACTTTTGAAGTGCCATGGGATCTACCCCCATCATGGGAACACCCTTTTGGCACAACATCCCGGGGACAGGACCTCTTCTGGTGGTTGACCTTTGCGGTGCGCAATTCGCTTTATCTGGGAATAGTGACCGCAATTATCTCGCGTGTGATTTCTGTTTTGGTCGGTTTGACTGCCGGGTATCGGGGCGGCTGGATCGACAGAACGCTGATGGCGATCAGCGACTCCTTCGTAGTTTTGCCCCTGCTTCCTATCCTTATCTTGCTGAGTTTTTTGCTGCGCGAAAGTATGAACCTACTAAACTTGGCGATTATTCTGGGGCTTTTCGGCTGGTCGTTTGACGCCCGCCTCATTCGCTCACAAGTGCTGAGCTTGCGGGAGCGCTCGTTCACACGCACCGCCGTTTATTCCGGAACCAGTGGTTTTTGGATCACGATGCGCGAGCACCTTCCGTTCGTGCTGCCGATCGTATTTGCAACGACTCTCAACAATGTATTGTGGTCAATTGGGATGGAAGTCACTTTGAGTGTTCTTGGGCTTTCAGATTTGACCACGCCTACGCTGGGAACCGCCCTATTTTGGGCCAACCAGCACGGGGCGCTGGTAGCAGGGGTATGGTGGTGGATCACCGCTCCGGCAGTGATAACCGCAATCCTGTTCCTCGGCCTGTACCTGCTCTTTACGAGCATCAACGAATTCATCGATCCGCGTACCCGCTTGCGCTTGATTGGAGGCTAATCCGTGACTCTCTTGAGCGTACAGAACCTCCATGCGTACTACAAGACCGAAGCTTATGGAATTTCCCGTACCGTACGGGCTGTTGACGGAGTATCTTTTGACCTCTTCCCAAATGAAATTTATGGTGTAGCAGGCGAGTCGAGTTGCGGTAAAACGACCCTGATCAAAGTAATCTCAGGAAGTATCAGACCTCCATTAAAGGCTATTGAAGGGAGCGTCAACTACGACTTTGGTGACTATCAAGCGGATATGCTGAAAATATCGCAGGACGAGCTTCGCAAAAATATCCGCTGGAAACGAATCTCGTATGTGATGCAAGGCTCGATGAGCGTCCTCAACCCGGTGCGCAAGGTGATAAAGACCTTCCAGGATATTGTTGACACACACGAGCGCATTACGGACAAAAAAGAGTTCCTTGAAAAGACGCGCGCCCATATCAACCGGCTGGGGCTTCCGACCGATGTGCTTAACGCTTATCCCCACCAACTCTCTGGCGGCATGCGTCAGCGAGTGGCAATCGCCCTGGCAACTGTGTTCCAGCCTGCCCTGATTATTGCGGACGAGCCCACCACTGCCCTAGATGTCGTCGTGCAGCGCGGGGTTTTGCACATGATCAAGGATATCCAGGCCAGGAGCAAAAATACAGTTCTCCTGGTAACTCACGACATGGCAGTGCACGCTAATGTCGCCGATCGGGTGATGATCATGTACGCGGGCCGGATAGTCGAAGAAGCGCCAACCGAGAACATTTTCAACACGCCGCTCCACCCATATACCCAGCACCTGATCAATTCGCTGCCAATGATCGGCGAAAAATCGACGAAAGTGAGTCTGAAGGGATCACCGCCAAACCTTGCCGATCCTCCGGCTGGATGCCGGTTTCACCCTCGCTGCCCTTATGTAATGGATGAGTGCAGGACCGTGGTGCCTGAGTTAGTGACGGTCAAAGAACGTCATCGCGTTGCCTGCCATCTGGTCAAGGAAGCCTCTCTATGAGCACAAGCCCAAAACTGCTGGATGTCCAGCACGTGACAGTAGAATTTCATATCGGTGGGCTCTTAGGCGGCGCCCTTCTCACAGCGGTTAATGATGTCTCCTTTTCCCTGGAGAGCGATAAGCCAGAAATATTCACCCTCGCCGGTGAAAGCGGCAGTGGCAAGACCACGCTCTCCCGCTTGTTGCTTCGCGATCTTGAACCGACAAGGGGCAAAGTGCTGTTTGAAGGTCGCGACGTCTCAACCATCCGTAAACGATCCGAGTTCATTGAGTTTATAAAGAAAGTCCAGCCAGTTTTTCAAAACCCGTTCGAGACCTTCAGTCCACTGCGGCGGGTTGAAGAGTATCTGTTCGATACGGCCAAGAACCTCGGGATTGCCTCAAAACGTCGAGAGGCGGCCAAGGTCGTGGATGACGCCCTCCGCAATGTGGGATTGTCGCTGGATGAAGTGAGGCAGCGTTATCCGCATGAGCTTTCTGGCGGTCAGATCCAACGTGTATCGGTAGCACGGGCGTTGATCTCAAGGCCCAAGCTGATTCTCGCCGACGAGCCCGTCTCAATGGTCGATGCATCTCTGCGCATGGAGATCGTGAACCTGTTCAAAAAGCTGCGTGATGAACAACAAGTAAGCGTTATCTACATCACACATGATCTCGCAACTGCGTATTACATCAGCGACCGGATTGCTATCATGCTGCGTGGATACATAGTTGAATCGGGACCGGTTGAGGACGTGCTGGAACGACCTGCGCACCCCTATACGCAACTGTTGAAGGAATCGGTTCCCGAGCCGGCCCCTATAAAGCGCGAATCTTGGGCACAACATATCGAGCTTGGAACCACTGAAGTCAAAGAGTACGGGAGAATTGGGTGCAAGTTTGCAGGTCGTTGCCCTAAAGTGATGGAAATTTGCCGCAAGGCTGATCCGCCAGATGTGCAGGTCGGAAGGCAAACCGTGAAATGCTACTTGTATTCGGAACACGCCAAGGTAACTGAGGCGGAGGCGGAACCTCGATCTCGAGTTAGCCAGTGATATTCAGTATGGGTGCCTATTCCGCAAATGCCTATTGTTCCGACCGCTGCGTCATCAGGTGAGGTATCGTTCGCTGCGAGCGCAGGAGCGAAGCAATTATTTGGCCCAGCCAGCGCGTGACATGCAGCACTGACTATTGATTTCAAACACCGCTGTCGCGCGTCGATATCTTTCAAGAGATTCCTTCATCACGAGGTGTCCTGATTATGGCACAAGCGACTGTGTACATTGATACGAATCGGGTGATCAGCCCCATTTCGCCCCTGCTCTTTAGCGGCTTTGCGGAGCATATGGGCCGGTGTATCTATGAAGGGATTTACGACCCCACCGTGCCGCAAGCCGACGAGCACGGGCTGCGGCGGGATGTGCTGGCGGCGTTGCGCGACCTGAATTTACGCGCCATCCGCTATCCGGGGGGGAACTTTCTCAGCGGCTATCACTGGGAGGATGGCATCGGGCCCAAAGACCAGCGTCCGCGTCGTCGGAACCTTGCCTGGAAGACCATTGAAACCAACCAGTTCGGCACCGACGAGTTCATGCATTTCTGCCGCGAACTGAATGCCGAGCCGATTCTGGGCGTCAACATGGGGACCGGCACGATCCAGGATGCGGCCAATCTGGTCGAATACTGCAATGCGCCGGTGGGCACTTTCTACAGCGACCTGCGCGCTCGGTATGGCCAAGCCGAACCGTATGGGGTGAAATACTGGTGCATCGGCAACGAGATGGATGGCCCCTGGCAGATCGGGCATCTGCCGGCCGACGAATATGGCCGCAAGGCGCTTGAGGCGGTCAAGATGATGCGCTGGCACGATCCCTCGATCGAGGCGGTGCTGTGTGGCTCTTCGCACGCCCAAATGCCGACCTATCCCGAGTGGGATCGCGTCACCCTGGAGATCGCCTGGGAGCATGTCAATTATCATTCGATGCACTACTACGCGTCGAATCACGCCGACGATACCGCCAGTTATCTGGCGCTCAGCGTCGACTTCGAGAACTGCGTGGATACCCTGGCGGGGGTCTTACGGTATGTCAAGGCCAAAAGACGCTCGCAGCACGAGGTGTATCTGGCGTGGGATGAATGGAACGTCTGGTACAAAGACCGCAGCAGCGAAGGGAACTGGGCTGAAGCGCCGCATCTGTCCGAGGAAGTCTATAACCTGGAAGATGCCCTGGTGGTCGCGCAATGGATGAACGTGTTCCTGCGCAAAGCGGACGTGCTCAAGATCGCGTGTCTGGCGCAGATCGTCAACGCCATTTCCCCGATCACCACCACACGCGACCGCCTGCTCAAACACACGACGTATTATCCCTTTATGCTGTTCAGCCGGATGGCTTCTGGCAACGCGCTGGACGTGCTGGTCAAGGCGCCGATGGTGGAAACCCGCCAGTTCGGTGACGTGCCCGTGCTGGATGTGGCATCGTCCCACAACACGGAGACGAACGCCAGCGCGATCTTTATCGTCAATCGGCATCAGACCGACCCTGTCACGGTAGACCTGCGGTGGCAAGCGCTCACCCCGCGCCGGGTGAAGTCCGCCTATCAACTCGCCGGAACCGACCCGAAAGCCGTTAACACCTTTGATGACCCGGACTGCATCATCGCACGCGCCATCACGCCCCCCGCGGTGTACGATGGCTCAGTGACGCTCCAACTCCCACCCCTCTCGTTCACCGCGCTGGAAGTGGAGTTGGGAGAGGATGGCGCCGTGCCGTAGGATGCCGAGCGGTGGATACCCGCGGAGAGGGCGGGCGACTTACCCCAGGGGTGGGCAACATCCCCCTGCCGTCGCACGGGTAACCGCCCCTGCGATAGAATGGGAGGGAGTAGCCAAGCTGGAACACCGCCCAGCGCAGTGCGCTCAGGTGGACCACGATATTCCAACGCCCGCCGCTCCCGTATAAAACACTTAAATGAAAACGCGAGGCCCTTAATGCTGCCTCGCGTTTTTGTTCTTCGTACTTGTCCGTGAGCCTACTCACACCACAAACACGGTGCCCGTTCACTCTGTTATACTTAGGGTGCGGAGGGGAAACATGCGCTCGCTGGCAGGGATCGGTCTATTTTCAGCATTGGTTTTGCTGTTTCAGGTAACCCTCACCCGGCTGTTTTCCATCGCGCAGTTTTACCATTTCGCATTTCTAGTCGTCAGCCTGGCGCTGCTAGGCTTTGGCGTAAGCGGCTCGCTGCTGGCGACATGGCCGCGCCTGCGCTCGACAACGTGGCGCCCTGTTTTCGCGCTGGCGTTCGGCCCTGCCAGCGTCCTTGCCTACATCATTCTCAACCGCTGGTCGTTTGACTCCTACGCCATCGCCTGGGACTCGCGGCAAGTCTGGAGACTGCTGGCAAACCTGTTCTTCCTCGCGGTTCCGTTCACTTTCGCCGGGGCGGCGATTGCCGGTTTCCTGGGAGACGGGCGGCTCTCCCCAGGCGCGGTCTACAGCGCCAATATGATAGGCTCGGCGGTGGGCGCAGCGATCACACCGCTTCTGCTGGCACAATTGGGCGACGCCCGCATAATACTGCTGGCGAGCGGGCTCGCCGCGCTCGCCGCGCTGCTGCTGACCGCGCCTGGTCGCAATCTAGCTCTACGGGCCGCAAGCGCGCTGGTGCTGTTTGTGAGCGCGCTAGGGCTCATCGCGCCCCCCGATCTATTGACGATCCTCCCCTCGCCCTACAAGGCGCTGGCATACTACCAGCGCAACCCTGAGGCTCGCCTGGAACCACCGCGCACCAACGAATACTCGCGCCTGGATATCGTCCACTCGGAGTCGATCCACTCTGCGCCGGGCATGAGCATGACCTACCTCAGCGCGCCGCCGCGCGAGGTCGGGCTTCTCATCGACGGCGACAATCTACTCCCCGTATTAGAAGCTAAGGGAACACCGGTAGCCTTCGCCGAGGCGATGCCTGCTTCTGTCGCGTTCGCACTGCGTCCGCAAGCCAACACGCTGGTATTAGGCGCAGGCGGTGGAATGGATGCGTGGATCGCCCGGGCGCTCGGAGCCCAATCTGTCGTCGCCGTCGAACCGAATAGCCTGGTAGTTGAGGCGCTGCGTGAGGATCTGCGTGAGTGGAGTGGTCTGGCGGACGATTCGCGTGTCTCACTGGTACAGCAGGAGATCCGCACCTACGCCCGCCAGACGGATCGCCGCTTCGACGTGGTACAACTTGCGCTGACCGATCCCTATCGACCAGTGACGTCTGGGGCGTTCACCCTCACCGAGAATTACGTCTACACCGTCGAGGGTTTTCGGGCGTACCTCGACTTACTGGACGAGGACGGGATCTTTATAGTGACGCGTTGGCTGCAAACTCCGCCCAGTGAGGAACTGCGCACCCTGAGTCTGATTCTGGCAGCGCTGGACGAGCGCGGCGTGACCAAGCCCGCCTCGCATATCATCGCCTTCCGCACCTTCCAGACGGTGACGTTCCTGGTGAAGGCGCAGCCTTTTACGGAGAACGAGATCGCGACCGTGCTGGCGGAGGCCGAGCGGCTGATGGTGGACATGGTGCTCGTCCCTGACCTTCCCCCGGAAACCGTCAACCGCTACGCGCGGCTGCCCGAAGACTTCTACCACACCACGTTCACGGCGCTGCTGGAAACGTCGAATCGTGAGACGTTCTACGACGATTACGACTTCGAAGTGCGACCTCCCACGGACCAGCACCCATTCTTCTTCCACTTCTTCAAGTGGCGGCAAACTCCCGCCATCCTTGAAAACCTGGGGCGGACTTGGCAGCCGTTTGGCGGGAGTGGCTTCTTCGTGTTAGTCGCCCTGCTGGCCTTCACAACCGCAGGCGCGCTGATCTTCATTCTCCTTCCGATCGCGCTGCGGCCCCGCTTCCGGGCTGCGCTGGCAGATGCAGGCGGCGCTCAGCGCATCCGTGTGTTGGCTTACTTCGCCGCGATAGGGCTGGCCTACCTGTTGATTGAGGTCGCCACGATACAGCAATTTGTGCTGTTGATCGGCCAGCCCACCCTCGCAATCGCGACCGTCCTCGGGACGCTGCTGCTGTTCTCCGGTATCGGCAGCGCCGTCTCGCATCGAGTGCCCTGGAGGGCCGCGCTGGCGGTGCTGACGGCGCTGGCGCTGCTGTGGCCGTGGCTGATCGACATCGTGGCCGCGGCGCTGCTCCCCCTGCCGCTGGCCGCCCGCTGGCCACTGAGCGTCCTGGTGCTGGCGCCACTCGGCCTTTTAATGGGTATCCCGTTCGCGCGCGGCATTCTGGCGATCCGCGCCCTGCCCGACCTCATCCCGTGGGCGTGGGCGATCAATGGTGGTGCGTCTGTCGTCAGCGCGGTCATTGCGGCGTTGATAGCGCTTTCATTCGGTTTTGGTTGGGTGCTGTGGATCGGCGGGCTGCTTTATGGCGCTGCCTTACTCACTCGCCCTCACGCGTAAATGGCACGAACGCGACGTCGATCACGCGCTGCATTTCGATCTCTTCGCCATTTCTCACCACCAGCCACAAACTCTGATAGCCGCCCGGCGGGCCGATCGGAATCACCATGCGACCGCCGTCCGGGTTTAACTGCGCGACCAGCGGCGCGGGCAAGTGATCGGGCGCGGCAGTGACGATGATCGCATCGAAGGGTGCGTGCTCCCACCAGCCCCAGTACCCATCGGCACGCAGCGTCTTGATATCCTCGTAACCCAGCTCGTCAAAGATGCGCCGCGCAATGCCGGCCAGCTCAGGCACGATCTCGATCGTGTAAACCTGATCGGTGATCTCGCGCAGGATCGCGGCTTGATAGCCGGATCCAGTGCCAATCTCGAGCACCTTTTCGTCTGGCTCCAATTCCAGCATTTCGGTCATCATCGCCACGAGCGAGGGCTGTGAGATGGTTTGCCCGTAGCCTATTGGGAGCGGATGATCGCCGTAAGCTTGATCCAGATAGGCGGTAGGCACGAAGGCATGTCGCGGCACGGCGAGCATAGCTTGGAGCACTGCCTCGTCCTTCACCACAGGCATGACGCGCTCCGCGACCAACCACTGTAGCTGCTGGCGCGTGGCGGCGGTGGTCTCCAGATTACGATCCAGATGGGCGGGAGTCGGAGCCTGCTCGGTCGGCCGGAAGGTAGGGGTTGGAGTCATCCCGCCTGCGGCGCGGGGCGCGCTGGTCATAGTCACAAATGCCTGAGCAGACCACGTGCCGGGCGCGAGCCGGGCGCGACTTTCATCCGTGCAAGCCAACAGCACCACTGTCGCGATCAGCGCGGCGGTCAGCACCAGCAAGGCGCATCGATTGGTGCGCTTCATGGACAGCCTCCTCATCTACTCTAAAATGAGGATAGCACGCTTTCGCAACCACCAGAGCGGCGCACCCGCAGGCACTTGAGTACCGTATTTCTTTGACCTATCGGTATAAGCAGATTATTTCGCTTTTTCCTATCCCTTCAGCGCTCCGGCGGTGAGCCCTTCGATGAACTTATCGGAGAGAAAAATGTATAGCAAAAGGATCGGCAGCATCGCCGCGACCAGGCTTGAAGCAGCCATGGCGTAGTCAGCGCTGTTCTCGCCTACGAACAGCATCATCGCGGCGGGCAAAGTCCGCATATCCGGCTTGGTGACCATCGTCACCGCCAGCAGCAGCTCGTTCCAGAACTGCAGGAAGTTGATGAGGATCACGGTCGCAACGGCAGGCCGCGCCAGGGGGAGCATCACCTGCCGGAACACGCGCAAGTCGCTCGCTCCGTCGATGCGCGCCGCTTCTTCGAGTTCTTCAGGCAGGCTCTGGAAATAGGTCGCCATCAGGTACGTGCTAACCGGAAGCTGCGACGCCGTGTACAGCAGGATAAGCGCCCAGTACGTATTCAGCAGCCCGTACTTCGTCATCATCTGAAACTGCGGGATGTACATGATCTGCGGCGGGAGCATCAGCGCGAACAGGAGCAGCGCAAACAACCAACCGCGAAACCGGAAGTCATAGCGGCTGCGCCCGAACCCATACCCACCGAGCGTCGAAAGCGCCAGCGTCAGCATCAGCGCGCCAAGTGTGACGATGCTGCTGTTGCCGAAATAGCGGTAAAAGCCGATTTCGGGATCGAAAAATAGCTTGGAATAGTTGTCAAAGTTCAGCCGTGTCGGCAGGCCATAGGGATCGGTCAGAATCTCGCCGGTGGTGCGGAACGACATGATCAGCATCCACAAAAAGGGGATGATGATCAACAGCGTGACGCTCATCAACAGGACCGTGACGAGCACCTGCCGGACCGAGTGTCGAACCATCCGCCCATCGATTGCGGGCTTCATGGGAATACTTTTCGTCGTCATGTGTATCGGCCTCGCACCTGCCCCGGTCTAATAAGTCTCTTTGCGGCCCAGCCACAGCTTCAGCAGGCCGACCCCCAACAGCACGATTCCGAACCACGCCACCGCCATCGCAGAGGGATAACCCAGGTCGATGCTGCGCCACAGGAATGCTCGCTTCTGGATGTACGTGGCGACCGTTTCTGAGAAGTGTAGCGGCCCGCCGCCGGTCAGCACCCACACCACGT
>CBINGT010000102.1:0-9811 GCA_966250245.1 uncultured Anaerolineae bacterium | reverse complement strand
GCTGATCGCGTTGCTCGGCGAGCAGTTGGGCGACAAGGCCGCGCTGCGCCGCAATTGGGATATGTATTACCCGATGTGCGATCACGGGTCGTCGCTCAGTCCGGGCGCCCATGCGTGGGTCGCGGCGCGTCTGGGGCTGGTGGACCTGGCGCGCGACCTGTTCGAGCACGCCGCGTCGATTGACCTGCGAGACAACAAGGGCAACGCGCGGGACGGTATTCATGGAGCGGCTTGCGGCGGGCTGTGGCAGGCGATGGCCTTTGGCTTCGCCGGGCTGCACCTGACCGAGAATGGCCCTGCGCTCGATCCCCATCTGCCGCCTGGCTGGAAGCGGCTGCGCTTCTCCATTCGCTACCAGGGCGAGCGCTACACCTTTACAATCGAAGGAGGTGATGTGCGTATCGATCGAGCGTGATGGTCCGAGTAAATAGGGTTTTCAGTCGCGGGTTTTTGTGTGTAATTAGGAGATGACCCATGCGTAAGGTTCATGTATTGACGCTTGTTGTGCTGGCGGCGCTCGTCCTCAGTGGCGCGGGCGCGGCGCTGGCACGCCAGGAGACGTCGCTCACCCTGATGGGTTGGTCGTCGTCACAGGCGGAAGACGAGGCGCTTGCCCAGCAGATCGCCGCCTTCGAGGAAGCCAATCCCGGCATCACGGTTGAAGTGAACCTCGTCCCTGACTACGACACGACGCTCCAGACCACTATCGCCAGCGGCGATCCGCCGGATGTGTTCTACATCGACAGCTCGCGCCTGGCTGACATGGTCGAAGCGGGCGTGGTGGACATCGGCGGCGACAAGATCGAGGATCCTGAGGGCATCTACGAGTCGCTGCGGAACGTGTTCACCTACAACGGCGAGTTCGTCTGCCCGCCGAAGGACTTCTCGACGCTGACCCTGATCTACAACCGGGATATGTTCGACGCTGCGGGTCTGGAATATCCGACCGATGACTGGACCTGGGACGATCTGCGGGCCGCAGCGGAAGCGCTGACCACCACCAATGAAGAGGGCGAGCAGGTTCTCGGCCTGGTGACGAACCCTGAGGCGGCGCGCTGGCTGCCCTTCCTGTATCAGGCGGGCGGCTCCGTGCTGAACGAGGACTGGACCGAAGTTACGCTGGACAGCGAGGAAGCGCGCGAGGCGTTCGACTTCTATGTTGGGCTGGTGCAGGATGGCTTCGCGGGCACGGCCAGCGACGTGGATGCCGGCTGGGCCGGTGAAGCGTTCGGCATGGGGCGTGCGGCGATGACCATCGAGGGTAACTGGATCATGCAGCCGCTCGCTGACCAGTTCCCCGAAATTAACTGGGGCGCGGTCCAACTGCCCGGCCATCCTGATGGCGGCGAGGGCACGCTGGTCTTCACGGTCTGCTTTGCCGTTGCGGCGGGCAGCGAAAACCAGGAAGCTGCTTGGCAGCTCGTCAACTTCCTGACCGGCGAAGAGGGCGGCCGCCTGGTGGCTGAGGCGGGCTTTGGCCCGATGCCGCCGCGCATCGCCCTGGCGGAAACCTGGCTTGCCGCGCGCGGTGAGCAGGCTCAGGCGTTTGTGGACGCCGCTGAGCACGCGAAGCCGTGGTCCTTCCCCGTTGGTTTTGGGGACGTGCTCGACACGCTTAACTCCGGTTTGCAGCTTGCCTACGAAGGACAGGCTACGGCCGATGACGTGATCTTCGAGACGGCGGCGGCGGCCGAAGAAGTGCTCGCTCGCTAGCCAGCTCGTTCCCGTAGTTCTGCCTGCGCTCCCCGCCCCACAGAGCGGGGAGCGCAGTTCAAGCCCCTGGGCGAAAGGACTGCGCTATGGCGACTGCTGCTCCTGCCAGACAACCGGGCGTGATGACGATGGCCGCCAGGCGCCGCCAGGAAGCGTTGGCGGGCCTCGGCTTCATGTCCCCTGCGTTGATTATCTTCCTGGTTTTTCTGATCATCCCGATTGGCGCTGCCCTGTATATCAGTTTCACAGACTGGAATGGCATCACGCCGGTGCTGGAAGAGGGCGCGTTCAACTATGTTGGGACGGCGAACTACAGCGATCTGCTGCGCGGCTATCACATCGAAGACGGTCGCGAAGTAGCCGCCGCGATTCGCCAGCGAGACTTTTTCATCGCGCTCAAGAATACGGTTTATTACGTGCTGGGCGTCGTGCCGACGCAGACAGTGATCGCGCTGGTGCTGGCGGCGATCGTGAACCAGCGTTGGCTCAAAGCGAAAGGTTTTTTCCGGACTGCGTTTTACTTTCCGTCGATCACGTCATCCGTCGTGATCTCGCTGATTTTCATGTTTATGTTCTCGCGCGGCGGCCTGGTGAACCAGGCGATCGCCGGGCTCATCCCGAGCTACGCTGGAAACTATGTCAACTGGCTGAATGACCCGACCGGCCTGATACATATGATCCTGGAGCCGTTCGGCATCACGCGAGAGACGGCGGGCGCCTGGGCGGGCAAGCGGACGCTCGGCCTGACCGGCTGGGAGTGGATTAGCGGGCCGAGCATCACGCTACTGACGATCATGATCCTGAATATCTGGACGACGATCGGGACGATGATGGTCATCTTCCTGGCCGCGCTGCAAGATATTCCAGGGCACGTTTACGAGGCGGCCGCTATCGACGGCGCTAACGCGTGGCAGGTCTTCCGGCGCATCACCGTGCCGTTGCTACGGCCGACCATCTTCTTCGTCGTCACGCTTGGGCTGATCGGCACGTTCCAGGTCTTCGACCAGGTGTACGTCATCTCGAGCGGTGGACCGGCCAAGACCACGCTGACCGTCGCCTACATGGTGTTCCAGAACGGGTTCGACCGCTCGGCGATGGGGCTGGCCGCGGCAACCGCGATGGTGCTGTTCGTCATTATTTTCACGCTCAGCATCTTGCAGCGGGCCATCGTGCGCGAGCGCGCGGACGTTTAGCGGTGGAGAGAGAGCCATGACCACTGCAGTCGAGACGCAATCTGTCACGACCGCCGGTTCCATGCAACGCCGCTCGCCTTTACGGATGGGGCTGGTCGTGCTTGGGTGGGCCGTGCTGATTATCTTCGCGGCGATCGAGATTCTGCCGTTTGTCTTCACCGTGGCGAATTCGTTTAAGTGTCTTCCCGCGGTGCAGCGGTTCCCGGCCGCGCTGATTCCATCGACGACTACGACGACCTGCGTCAATGAGGAAGGCCAGCCGCTTCCGGCGCGCGAGGTGGCGAACGAGGTGACCTTCAACCCCACGCTCCAGGGCTACGAGGAGATTTTTGACGCAAGACTTCCGCGCTGGTTTGTCAACACGGCGTTTTTCGCGGTGTCGATCACGATCTTGCGGCTGGCGATCGACTCGTTGGCGGGGTATGCGCTGGCAAGGATCAAGTTTCCGGGAAGCAGGGTGTTTTTCTTCATCATCCTGGGCACGATGATGGTTCCGGCCGTCGTGCTGCTGATCCCGCGCTTCATCATCCTGAAGCAGTTTGGAATTCTGAACACGTATCAGGGGCTGATCCTGCCACTGGCGGCGGACGCGTTCGGCGTCTTCCTGATGAAGCAGTTCTTCGAGTCCGTGCCAAGTGAGATCGAAGAGGCGGCGATGGTGGACGGCGCCAGCCGCTTCACGATGTTCCTGCGCGTGGTCCTGCCGATGGCGACGCCCGCGCTGACGGCGCTCGCGATCTTTAGCTTCCAGGGCGCGTGGAACGAATTTCTGATGCCGCTGATCATCCTTTCCGGCAATAATGACCTGTGGACTCTGCCAGTCGGGCTGGCGTTCCTGCGCGGCGCGTATGGCGAAGGGCTGCGCTGGCACGCATTCCTGGCCGGGTCGGTGCTGACGACGCTGCCGCTGGCGCTGATCTTCTTCTACTTCCAGCGATATTTTGTGGAAGGTATCAGCTACAGCGGTCTGAAGGGCTAGGCGCAAGGCGAAGGCGGGGACGATGATCGACGGGCTGCGCGTATCATGGCGGGCGCTGGGGAACCTGCGCTGGAACGGCTACGCCTACGTCTGGGCGAACCTGGCGTTTGTGGTGCTGTGCCTGCCCGTCGTGACCATCCCCGCAGCGTGGAGCGCGCTATGCCGTGTCGGCTATCTGGCGTACACCGATCCATCCGAAGCGGATCTGAGCGCCTTCTGGCAGACTTTCAAGCAGCAAATCTGGCGCGCGCTGCCCTGGGGGCTGGGATGCGCGCTGTTTGGATACGTCAACTTTAGCAACGTGATCGCCTACTCGCGCCAGGATGGGCTGCTCGTCACCGGTCTGATGACCGTCTGGATTCTGGCGGGCGTCGTCTGGCTGGGGGTGCTGCTTTTCACGTGGCCGATCTACTACGAAATGGCCGAGCCGAGCGTCTGGGGCGCGACGCGCAACGCCGCGATCATGGTGCTGCGCAATCCGCTGATGACGCTTACGCTGCTGGCCGTCCTCGCGCTGCTGGCAGTGATCAGCACCGCGCTGATCGCTGCCTGGCTGGTGCTGACGTTCGGCGTCTTCGCGGCGTTCGCAAACGCCGCCGTGCTCGACCGGCTTACAGCCTACTACGCGCAGCGCCGCGCTGCGCCGTGAGCCGGTCCTGGCGGTCGCTTGACAGCTTGGAACACAGCCGGTATCGTACATTTGCCGGTGGAACTACCGTTCCGCCGGTCTGACTTCTGCTGTTTGACTCCACTGCGGGACTCCGATGGCGACGATCAAAGATGTCGCGCGCAAGGCGGGGGTAACGTCTGCTACCGTCTCTTACGTGCTTAACAACTCTGGCCGGGTGAGCGAGGCCACGCGCCAGCGCGTGCTGGAAGCGGCGCGCCAGCTTAATTACCGGCCGAGCATCACCGCGCAAAACCTTCGCAGCGGCGAAAGTCGCATCATCGGCTATGCCTGGCACACCGAGCGCCCGGGCGAGTGGACGCCAATCATGCAGCAGTTCCTCTACAACATGTCCGAGGCGGCCGAGGCGGCGGGCTATCACATCCTGACGTTCATCGCGGACCCGCGCGATCCGGTGGCGTCGTACATCGAGCTTGCCCAGATGCAGCGGGTGGACGGGTTCATCCTGGCGAATACGGACGTGGACGACGCGCGCATCCGCCGCCTGCTGGAGCTGAACATCCCCTTTGTGTCGTTCGGGCGCGCGAACGATAGCTGGGATTTCTCGTACATCGACGTGGACGGCGCGGACGGCATGCGACAGGTGATCGAGCACCTCGCGGCGCGTGGGCACGAGCGGATCGCGTTCATCCGCTGGCCGTCGCTGTCGCTGGCAGGCAGCTATCGCGCGCAGGGCTACCGCGAAACGGTGCGCGCGCTGGGCCTGCCGTTGGACGAGCGCTGGCTGGTCGAGTCGGAGAACACGCCCGCGCACGGCTATGAGGCGGCGCGGCAATTGATGGTGCTGCCTGCGTCCGAGCGGCCTACGGCGATTGCCTGCGTCAGCGACGTGATCGCGTTCGGCGTGATCCGGCACCTGCACGACCTGGGGATCGAGGTGGGGCGCGAGGTGGCCGTGACCGGCTTCGACGACATCCCCGCGGCGGAGCACATCACCCCGCCGCTGACGTCGGTCCACCAGCCGCTTGAGACGATCGGCAAGCGGTTGATGGAGATGCTGCTCGACATTTTGCACGGCCCGCCGCCGGAAACGAAGCAGGTTCTGATCAAGCCGCAGCTTGTCGTGCGGGCGAGCAGCGGCGGATAGCACCGCGCAGCCAGAAAAGCAAGACAGCCACGAGCAAGTCTGGCCGCTCGTGGCTGTTTTTTGCTGCTTTAGCGCGGTTGCCTGCTTACTCCGCTAGGGGCACGCGCCCTTTTGCAGCACGTAGTCGATCACCCGCGTGTTGTCCTGCTCGTTCGACTCGGGGATCGTGTTGCTCGCGTCGACCGTGATGATCAGGCGGTGGACCTCGTTGTACCACGTCGTGATCGTCAGCGGGATGTTGACGCGCGTTGTCTGGCCGGGCAGCAGCGGCGGGAACCCGCCGATCGCCGTCTGCTGGACGGTGTTGTCGGCGGCGCGCGTGTCCCTCACCTCGACGATGCCCGGCGCGAAGGTCTGCTCCGAGCCGAGGTTCGCCACATCAACCCCCACGATGAACGTCTCTGCGCAGGTGGGCGTCGGCGGATCGAAGACCACGATCCCCGCGACCAGATTCGCCTGCGTGAACGGGGTCGGCGTGGGCGTTGCTGTTGGTATCGGCGTGGGCGTCGGCGGCAGCGGCGGCGGCGTGACGAACGGCAGCAGCCCGAGATTGCCGCTGGTGGTAATCACGCTCGGCGCCATCCACCCGATCCGCCCGTCCGGCAGCCGCACCTGGAACCATCCGGTCCCGCGATTGCTGACGCCGATCAACTGCACGACCTGACCCTGCCGCAGCGTGGCGATGATGGGGAACTCGGTGCTATCGCCAGAGCGGACGTTCGCCGCGGAGCCGCTTACCGTCCCGCGCGGAGTCGGGTCGGGCGTGGCAGTCGGTGGGGGCGTGAAGGTTGGCGTTGCGGTCGGCGGCGCTGGGAGCGGCGTGATCGTCGGCGTGGGGAGAATGTCCTCAGCGAATGGCGGCGGGTCGTTCTCGATGCGCAGCGGGCTGACGATGTGCACCACGGGCGCTCCGCCGCGCACGTTGACCGTCAATCGCAGCGCGTACAGGCCATCGTCGGCAACCGTTGTGTCCCACGTGCCCAGCACATCATTTTGCACGCGGAAGGGGCGCGGCAGGATCGCCGGGAACCATTCGTCTCCGGCCAGCTCCAGATCGTCGTTGAGCGGGCGGAAGCTGATGAAATAGCTTCGCATGTTGGGCAGGTTGGCCGACCCGAAAATCTCGATGTCGCCACGCAGGACGTACACCGGCGGCGGCCAGAGGATCACCGCGTCGGGGTTGATGTCCGGGTCGCCCTGCGCCTGCGCCGGAAGCGCCCCCCACAGCGATCCGATCATCAGCAGCGCCGTCAGCGCCAGGAAGAACACAGGTCTTCGTGGTCGGTTCATGCCTTCATCCTTTCGTTGTCTGGGCCGCGACCGGCAAGTAAAGGTAAAGATCAAAAGTCCATAAGCTCGTCTATATTATAGTCTCAGGCAGATGCCTTGGTGGTCATCGCCCCGATTTCACAGGCGAAATGGCGCTCGTCGCGCCCGGAAGGTAGCGCGCAGGTTTTTTTAATTCTTTATCACGTTATTCCCTCTAGCGGTGCATCTGCGAAACGTTTACCTCAAGCTTGTCTAAAGACTATCACGGTGCTATGATGATGCCATGCTCTTACCATCCTTGCTCATGGTTATGTAGGAAGTGCACTTACTGGTCCTTGTTTCTGCTCTAAGGAACCACCTCAGATGACAAATCGTAGACAATTCCGCATGTTCATTGTAGCAGTGCTCGTGCTGGCCGCCGCCATTCCAGGTGCGGTCGAGCGTAAAGCCACGGCCGGGGTGAGCGCGCCGCCGGGCGCGGACTTGCCTGGCGCGACGCTCACCTACACCAATGCGTCCCCCGTGCCCATTCCAGATGGTGTAGACGTAACTACTTGTGTTTCGAAGCCCGGCGCTCCGGCGATCAGCACGATCACCATCGGGGACAGTGGGATCATCAAAGATGTGAGCGTGAGCCTGGATATTAAGCATTCATGGGTGGGCGACCTCGTTGTCGAACTTGTTTCGCCCAGCGGGACCATCGTGGTTCTGGTAGACCGGCCGGGTTCCGAGCCTAATGAATTGTGCGGCTATCGGTTGGATGATATCCGCACGGTGCTGGACGACGAATCCGGGGGCGGACCTGTCAAGAACGCCAACCCGCCTACCGGTCCGAGCTATACCCCGGAGCAGCCGCTCAGCGCGTTTGATGGGGAAGACCTCGCCGGGGAGTGGGTGTTACGGGTGTATGATCACGCGGGATCTGATACCGGCACGCTTCGTTCCTGGTCGCTCATTGTCGAGGTGAACGACGCGCCGGTCGCGGTCGATGACACCTACACGACCAGTGAAGACACGCCGCTGACGGTTGTCGTGCCGGGCGTGCTCGGCAATGACACGGACGTTGAAGGTGATACGCTCACGGCGGGGCTGGTGAGCGGTCCGGCTCACGGCACGCTGACGCTGTATGCTGATGGCTCGTTCATCTACACGCCCGATACAGGCTGGTTAGGCACCGATAGCTTCACGTATGCCGCCAGCGATGGCACCACGAACAGCAACCCCGCGACGGTGACGCTCACGGTGACCGCTGCGCCGGCGCCAATCCCGCCAACTCCGATCCCGCCGACAGTCGTCCCGACGGCGCATCCGGCTGCGACCCCTGCCGGTCCGACGGCTGCCGACCACGCGCGGGCGCAAGCGCCGCTGTGCGCGGACCTGAACGGCGCGACCTCGGCCATCATCCGCGCGGACGTGCCGGCAGGGGCGGTGCCGGGCGGCAGCGTCTTCTGCCGCGTGATTGCGGAGAACGGGGTGTTCCGCAACCCGGCGGAGACGGCGCGCGTGGGGGTGATGAGCGTGCTGGAGCGGGGCGTGATCCAGGCGGTGGACATCTTCGGCTTGCTGCACAACGGGCAGCCGGTCACCTCGTTCAGCGCACCGTTCCGCGTCTGCCTGCAGGGGCAGGGGGTGATGGTGTACCTCGACGCGACGACCGCACCGCGCACGGTCTCCGAGCCGCCTGCTGTGTTCGAGGGGGGCTACACCTGCGCGACCATCCCGCACGCGGGGATGGTGGTCCTCGTCCCGGCTGCGTCGAGCAGCGCCGCAACGACCGGACAGTAATTCGGTAAAGCGTAGCGCCGATAAATCGGGCGCGGTTTTCTGGAGTGTCACATCGCCCAGGAAGCCGCGCCCTGCTCGATCTCCGGCTTGCTGCGCTCTAGCGCCCTCGCGCCGCCTCGCGTAGCTCGTGCTCAAGCTGCTCTAGTTCCTCACCACCGGACATCATGCGGATCATCTCCTCAAGCGGCAGCTCGTTTTTGGTGAACGTGCCGAGCGTGCGCCCGCGCTTGAGGATCGTGAAGCGATCCCCGATGGGGTAGGCGTGGTGCGGATTGTGCGTGATCAGGATGACGGCGATGCCGCGACTGCGCGCCTGGGCGATGTAGCGCAGAACGGTCCCTGCCTGTTTTACGCCGAGCGCCGAGGTGGGCTCGTCAAGGATCAGCACCTGCGCGCCGAAATGCACCGCCCGCGCGATGGCGACCGACTGCCGCTCCCCGCCAGACAGCGTGCCGACCGGCTGGTCCGGATCGCGGATGTCGATCCCGATGCGTGCCAGTTCCTCGCGCACGATGGCGTTTGCGCGGGCGATGTCGAAGCGCCGGAACGGCCCGCGCCCGATGGTCGGCTCCGAGCCGAGGAAGAAGTTCCGCGTGATGCTCATCAGCGGGATCATCGCGAGGTCCTGATAGACGGTCGCGATGCCGTGATCGAGCGCGTCGCGCGGGGACGTGAAATGCACCGGCTTGCCCTCGACCAGATATTCACCCTCGTCCGGCTGGTGCACGCCGGAGAGTATCTTGATCAGCGTGGACTTGCCTGCGCCGTTGTCGCCCAGCAGGCACATTACCTCGCTGCGATAGAGCGTCATCGACACGTCCTTGAGCGCGATTACCGTCCCGAAATATTTCGAGATGCGGCGCACCTCGACGATCGGCGTTTCGTTGTAGTCGGGCATGGCGCTCATGTCAGCGGGCCTCCGACGCCCGTTTGCGGATGTAGTTGTTCACCAGCACGGCGGAGATCAGCATGGCGCCCAGAAACACCATAAACCAGTCCGAGTCGATGCCGGTGTAGATGATGCCTTGCTGCACCATGCCGACCGTCAGCGCGCCGAACACCGCCCCGATCGCGGAGCCATAGCCGCCGGTCAGCAG
>CBINGT010000101.1:0-9902 GCA_966250245.1 uncultured Anaerolineae bacterium | reverse complement strand
AAATCCCCGCGCGTTACGACGCGCCGCTGATCGACTTTCTGACGGAGAACGGCTATACGCGCGGTTATGCCAACTATTGGACGGCATACCGGATCGCCTTTCGCTCGCACGAACGGGTTATTCTCGACAGCATCCTGCCCTATATGGACGAGCTGGTTGGCGTGGATACGAACCGTTATCCACCGTATGTCGAGGCGGTCGCCGCGGCAGATCGCGTGGTGTGGATCACACAAAATTACCCGGCACTGGACCGGGCAATTGAGGCGGCACTGGCCGAAGCCGGGGTGCGCTATCGCGTGCGTGACTTCGGCCCTTATCGCGTGTACTACGATTTGTCGCGCCGCATTTCCCCGCGCGATGTGACGCTCACCCTGAGCGATGAGGAGTAGCGGAGAGCACCCCCTACAAGATCTTGCTCAAAAACAGCTTGGTGCGTTCGTGCGTTGGCGTCGAGAACAGCACGTCCGGCCGGCCTTCCTCGATGATCAGTCCGCCGTCCATGAAGACAGCCCGGTCGGCGGCGGCGCGCGCGAAGCCCATCTCGTGCGACACAACAACCATCGTCATGCCCTCGCGCGCCAGTTGTAGCATCACGTCGAGCACTTCCTTGATCATCTCCGGGTCGAGCGCGGACGTCGGCTCGTCGAACAGCATGATCTTCGGGTCCATCGCCAGCGCCCGCGCGATCGCGACGCGCTGTTGCTGGCCGCCGGAGAGCTGCCCCGGGTAGGCGTCCGCCTTGTCGGGAATGCCTACCTTCGCCAGCAGGTCATACGCGCGGGCTTCGGCCTCAGCTTTGCGGCGCTTGCGGACGATCCGCTGCGCCAGCGTGATGTTCTCCAGCGCGGTCTTGTCGGGGAACAGGTTGAAGCTCTGGAAGACCATCCCGACCTCGGCGCGCACTTTGTTGATGTTTTTCGCGCTGGTCAGCGGGATATTGTCGACGATGATGCGGCCGCCGTCGGTTGTTTCGAGGCGATTGATGCAGCGCAGCAACGTGCTTTTGCCCGAGCCGCTCGGGCCGACGATCACGACGACTTCGCCCGGGTGCACGTTCAGGCTGACGCCGCGCAGCGCATGAACGGTCCCGCGCAGCGTGCGATACTGCTTGTGCACGTTCTGGATCTGAATGATCGGGGATGCGGAGTTGGAGTTGCTGTTGGTGTTGGTGTTGTTCTGGTGTGCCATGTTCAACTTCCTGGCCTAACCGGGCAGGCGGCTGCGACGTTCGATAATGCGGACGATCAATGAGAGAAACAGCGTCATCAGCAGGTAGAGCAGCGCAACCGTGTTGTACCCCTCAAACGCGCGGAACGTGCGGGAAATGTACAGGCGGCCCAGTTGCAGCAGGTCGGGCAGCGCAAGCACGGAGATCAGCGCGGAGTCTTTCAGCATCGCGATGAAGTCATTGCCAAGCGGCGGCAGCACCACGCGGATCGCTTGCGGCAGGATCACATTTCGCATCGCCTGGGGATAGCTCATGCCCAGGCTGCGAGCCGCTTCCATCTGCCCGCGGCTGATGCTCTGGATCCCCGCGCGGAAGATTTCGGCGATGAACGCACCGTAGCCGAAGGACAAGCCGAGGATCGCTTCCCACTCGTCGCTCAGTTTGAGCGGCGTATTATCGCGCAGCCACGGGCTGACCACAAACCCCGCATACAGCAAAATGACCAACAGCGGAATGCCGCGCACGACCTCGACGTACAGCGTGGCAGCGGCGTAGAGGACCGGGTTCTTCTGCACGCGCAGCAAGCCAACAAATAGCCCGATCACAAGCGCCAGCGCATACGCGAGGAAGGTCACGCGCAGCGTCAGGAAGATACCTGCATCGCAGCCTCGCAGGTTGTTCAGCGCGCAGACGCCCGGCACTGTGCGCCGGTTTTCCACGATCCGATCGCGGTCGATAACCACGTACTCGGGCGCGACCGTCTGCACGCTGATGGTGTCTTCCGTCCGCTCCAGCACGCGTCCTTCGACCACGTCATCCACCAGCTTGACCGTGACGGTGCAATGGCGTTGGCATTCGCGCGGCGGCGTCGGCAGGACGACTCCCGCGCCTTCGTTTTCTTCGACCCACTCCGCCACGGCGAACCGATCTTCCTCGCTGGAGAGAAAGAGCGCGGCGTCCACCTCACCGGAAGCGGTCGCTTCCATCATGGTGGCCACGTCGGGATAGCTGACCAGCGCAACGCGCGCAATTCCGTTGCCGTAGCGCAGCGGGACCGGCACATCCTCAAGTGTCTCAAGTTCCTCAAGCGCCTGGGTGATGTCGGTTCCCTGCACGAAGCCGATCCGCACCTCGTCACCCTCGGCGACGGTGCGCTCCGACGCATCCTCGTTCAGCGCGATAGTTAGAGTCGGTACGTACAGAAAGTCGATGTCCGCCCGCCGGATCTCGATCGGCACGCCGTCTTCACCCCGCATGCTGACGCCGGTCTGGCTGAGCGCGGTCAGCGGGCCTCGGTGGCGCATCCCCTCGCGCTGGATCGTGACGAACGTTTCGCCATCTTCAGTCGTGGTCGTTTCTTCGCTGAGAATCCGGTCGGTGGAGAACGTTTCAATTTGCTCGTCCACCGTGCGGATCGTCAGCGTGTCGTCGTCGCGTTCGGTGAGCGTCCCGGCGATTGTGATGCGCTCGACGTAATGAATCGACACGTCGTCGCCGAGCGTTGCGTCGGGCGGATCCATCTCCGTAATGCGCGGGCGCGGGATGGTGACGCGCCCGCTGTCTGTCTGGACGGTGATCGTCGCCGGGTCTTCCGCTACGATGAACCCGGCGCGCTCGACAATCGTGCTATCGATCACGTCGTCCAACAGCGCCGTGATGACCGTGGACACCGAGTCTTCCGATTCGCCCACGTACCGGCCCACGACCATTGACGGCTCGCCAACGATCTGCACGACCTGGAACAGGTCCTCGGTTGTGGTCTGCGGGTTATCGGCCAGGGCGCGCAGCACGTCGCGGTAGGCGGCGGACGTGAACATCGAATACAGGACGGCGGCGGCCACAATCGCCAGAATGATGGCCCACCAGGGCAGCCCGGCGGCCCAGGCGATGAACCGGTCAGGAAGTCTTTTGTCCTGCATTTGCAGGTCGTCGTAGACTTCGCCTGAGTGTTGGGGCGGCATGGGTTGAGCAGGCTGGATCTCAGGGGGTTCTTGAACGTCGGGCATGAGACTTCTCGTCAAGTATTGTGTGTTAGCAGGCAATCAAGCTCGCAAATGTCGGAGCGATCCGGCGCCTGGAGGGGTTTGTATCCCGTCGTCTTACGCAGAAGCTGGCTGCTTCTGCTAGGGAGTTGCGGCGCCGCGTCGCGCTGGAGAAGGTACTGGTGGATTCGGCTCTGCCCCGGGCCGATCAGCATCGGATAGGGGAAAAGCGCCCGGCGTCCAGGCGGGCACCGGGCGCAGATTCCCCTTCGTTATGCTACTCGGCTGGCCGGAACATCTCAGGCGGCCGGGTTCCGAACCACCGCTCGAAGATCTCCTGATAGGTTCCGTCAGCGATAATGGCAGCCAGCGCTTCGTTGATCGTGTCGAGCAGCTCGGGCTGATCCGGCTGGACAGCGATCCCGTAGAACTCGTTGGTCACCGGCTCGCCGACGATCACCGCGCCCATCTCCGGGTTCTGGGCGATGATGTCGGCGCTGGTCGGGCCGTCGTTGAACACCGCGTCGATGTCGCCGTTCGCCAGCGCCTGGAAGGCCAGCGTGATCTCGTCGTAGCGGACCATCTCCACACCGGGGATGTTCTCGCTCGCCCAGATGTCGCCGGTCGTCCCGGCCTGGACGCCCACGCGCAGCCCAGCCAGGTCGTCCACCGAGCTGATTTCGTCCGCGCGGGATTCCAGCACGGCGATCGTCTGCCCGGCGTTGAAGTACGGGTTGGAGAAGTCGACGATTTCCTCGCGCTCGTCGGTGATGGTGGCCGCGCTGGCGACCACGTCGAACTCACCGGACTGCAGCGCGACGAAGATGCCGTCCCAGCGGGTGTTGACGAACTCGATGTCGAAGCCCGCTTCCTCGGCGATGGCGTTCATCAGGTCCACGTCGAACCCGACGATGTTGCCGTCTTCGTCGACGTACTCGAACGGCGGATATTCCGCGTTCATGCCGACGGTGACGACGCCCAGTTCGCTCTCCATGCCGATCGCGGTGTCTTCGCCTTCTTCAGTGGCCTCTTCGGTCGGTTCCTCAGCGGACGCGCCCGAGCCGTAGCCGGTCTGGATCGTGCCGTCGCCAAGACCCTGCGCGACCTCGACCAGTTCCTGCTTGACCTCTTCCGGAACCAGGTCCTCGAAGTCATGGAACGGGGCGATCGCCGCCGCGCCGAAGAAGTTACCCGGCTCGACCGTGCCATCGTGGATCGCCATGATGATGTCCGCGACGCCCTTGTCCAGCAGCTTCATCGCGCTCGAAACAAGGCACGGATGCGCTTCGGGGACGGTTTCCCACTGGTCGGTGTCGACGCCGATGCAGTACGGCGGCGGGCCGTCTTCGCCAACCGAGTTCGCCACTTCGATCAGCGCGCCGTTGCCCGTGACACCACCCGCACCAAAGATGACGTCGGCGTTCTGGTCAAGCGCCTGACGGGCGGTCGTCGCACCCCACTCAGGGTCGGTGAACGCCTGGTCGATGCCACCGGGGTGATAGGTCGAGATGATGTTGATGTCCGGGTTGGCATAGCGCGCACCCGCCTGGAAGCCCTCGTTGAACGCCACCACCGCCGGGACCTGGTCCGTGCCGAGCACCGCGGCAATCGTGCCGCTCTCGGTCAGACGCGCAGCCAGCACGCCCGCCAGGAAGCCGGACTGGTCTTCGTTGAACACCAGCCCGACGACGTTGTCGACCGGCTCAGCCTGGAACTGGTCCACGCCGATGAAGACCACATCGGGGTAATTGGCGGCAGCTTCAATCGTCGCCGGACCGAGCGCGAACCCAACGGTCACGATGATGTCGTAGCCGTTCTCGGCGAACTCGGCGATGTTGTCGGCGTAGTCGGCGGCGTCCACCGTCTCAATGTAGTCAACTTCCGCCCCGCACAGCGACGCAGCGAGTACACCTTCCCACGAGGACTGGTTGAAGCTCTTGTCGTCGATGCGGCCGACGTCCGTCACCAGACCGATCCGCATGTCGCTCAGATCGTACTGCTCGCAGTCGATCAGCGCGGGCGCTTCAATCTCGGCGGCGGCTTCCGGCTCGGTGGTCGCTTCTTCGGTGGCCTCTTCCGTCGCCTCTTCGGTTACGGTGACCTCAGTCTCTTCGGCGGCTTCCTCGGTTGCTTCCTCAGCGGCCTCTTCGGTGGCCTCTTCCGTCACTTCCTCGGTGGCTTCCTCAGTCGCTTCCTGCTCGGCAGGAGCCATCGCAACCGCTGCGCCTTCCTCTTCCTCAGCGGCTGCTTCTTCGGTTACTTCTTCGGCGGCTTCCTCAGTCGGTTCTTCGGCAGCTTCCTCGGTGGGCTCCTCAGCAGCCTCTTCGGTGGCCTCTTCCGTCGCTTCCTCGGTCGCCTCTTCCTCGTCGGCCGGAGCAGCCGCGCCATAGCCGGTGGTCAGCGTGCCGTCCTGAAGCTGAACTGCGATCTCTTCCAGCTCCTGCTTGACGTCATCGGGGATCACGTCCTCGAAATCATGGAACGGAGCCAGACCCGCCGCGCCGAAGAAGTTACCCGGCTCGACCGTGCCATCGTGGATCGCCATGATGATGTCCGCGACGCCCTTGTCCAGCAGCTTCATCGCGCTCGAAACAAGGCACGGATGCGCTTCGGGGACGGTTTCCCACTGGTCGGTGTCGACGCCGATGCAGTACGGCGGCGGGCCGTCTTCGCCAACCGAGTTCGCCACTTCGATCAGCGCGCCGTTGCCCGTGACACCACCCGCACCAAAGATGACGTCGGCGTTCTGGTCAAGCGCCTGACGGGCGGTCGTCGCACCCCACTCAGGGTCGGTGAACGCCTGGTCGATGCCACCGGGGTGATAGGTCGAGATGATGTTGATGTCCGGGTTGGCATAGCGCGCACCCGCCTGGAAGCCCTCGTTGAACGCCACCACCGCCGGGACCTGGTCCGTGCCGAGCACCGCGGCAATCGTGCCGCTCTCGGTCAGACGCGCAGCCAGCACGCCCGCCAGGAAGCCGGACTGGTCTTCGTTGAACACCAGCCCGACGACGTTGTCGACCGGCTCAGCCTGGAACTGGTCCACGCCGATGAAGACCACATCGGGGTAATTGGCGGCAGCTTCAATCGTCGCCGGACCGAGCGCGAACCCAACGGTCACGATGATGTCGTAGCCGTTCTCGGCGAACTCGGCGATGTTGTCGGCGTAGTCGGCGGCGTCCACCGTCTCAATGTAGTCAACTTCCGCGCCGCACAGCGACGCAGCGAGCACGCCTTCCCACGAGGACTGGTTGAAGCTCTTGTCGTCGATACGCCCGACGTCGGTCACCAGACCGATCTGCATGTCGCTCAGATCATACTGCTCGCAGTCGATCAGCGCGGGCGCTTCAATCTCTTCAACCGCTGCTGCCTCTTCAGTCGCTTCCTCAGTCGCCTCTTCGGCTACTTCTTCGGTCGCTTCCTCAGCGGCTTCCTCGGTTGCCTCTTCGGTCGCTTCCTCGGTCACTTCCTCAGTGGCTTCTTCGGTGGGTTCCTCAGCAGCCTCTTCGGTCGCTTCCTCAGTCGCCTCTTCAGTTGCCATAGCGACTTCGGCCGGTTCCTCAGTGGCTTCCTCAGTAGGCTCAGCAGCGGCCTCTTCGGTTGGTTCCTCAGTCGCCGCCTCTTCGGTTACTTCTTCGGCGGCTTCTTCAGTAGGTTCCTCGGTCGCTTCCTCAGCGGCCTCCTCAGTAGGCTCCTCGGTCGCCTCCTCTGTCGGCTCGACGGTGGCGACAGGTGTAGCCTCGTCTCCCTCGCCGTCGTCCTCGTCGTCGCCGTCACAGGCGGCCAGCGCCAGGACCATGATCAGGGCCAAGACCAGAAGCCCGATCAGCCGTCTGTTTTTGAACATAGCCTTCTCCTCGCGTTTGGCAAATGTGAATAAAGCAACCAATGGGAGTGTTGATCGCGATCTTAGCATCTTCGTGTCGCGCGTGCATTTATAATACTATGGTCTCGCGAGACTGCGTAAAAAAGATCATGGGAACTTCGTACAAAGTTGATGCTGGTGGCGGTGTCGGCTCGGATCGCGATCCGCCGTTGAACTAGGACCGGTTTGTGCTATAATATTCACCCTAAACGGGCGTGTAGCTCAATGGCAGAGCAGTGGCCTTTTAAGCCATTGGTTAGAGGTTCGAGTCCTCTCACGCTCATCGATTCGGGGGGCGATGCACAGGCTGCGGCATCGCTCTTTTGTTTGTTCGGCACAAGCGCGGCACAATTTGGGGCAGGAGATAGCTCGGATGCACAGGCGGATTCTACTTCCGTGGGTCGCGGCTGGTCTGATCGCGGCGATCGCGCTGATCGCAGGCGGCTGGGCGCGCACCGAGGCAGGCGAGATCGCGCGGCAGACGCCTGACGGTGAGGTGTTCGCCGAAGCGATCGGTCAGGCGAATCTTCGCGTTGGGCCGGGGATCGACTACCCGGTCATTGCCGAGATTACGACCGGGACGCGCTATCGCGTGCTGGAGCAGCACAGCCAGGTGCCATGGCTGCGCCTCGACGTGCGGGCTGCTGCGCCGTATGAGGCGTGGGTATTCGCCGATCTGGTGAACGTCTACGGGTCGCTGAGCAGCGTACCACTCGCCAACGACTTCCCCCCCATCGAAGACATCCCGCCGACCGGAACGCCGCTCTCCCCGCTGGATCCGCCCGCTCTGCCCCCTGAGCAAGCACTTCCTTCGTCCGAGCAGCAAGCGCCCGCCACCGCCACGCCGGGCGTAGACCCGGCGGCGGAGACGCCGTCCCAGGTGCAGGAGCAGCCGCCGGTCGCCCCGCCAGACACGCCGACCCCTGCCGCTCCGACGCCCACGCTGTCGGGCGCGATCGTCACCACGCAGGGCGAGGCCAATCTGCGCTACGGGCCGGGCACGGAGTACGATCCCCCGATTGCCAGGTTGCCAGCCGGTGCGAGTTATCAGTTGCTGGAGTTTCACGCGCTGGTCCCCTGGGTGCATATCGCCGTGCCGGGAGCGCCCGGCGGCGGGGGATGGATCTTCAGGGACATCGTCGAGATCACAGGCGACACCAGCACGACGCCATACACTAGCAACTTCCAGTTCGCTGTGCCGGAGCTGACGCCCACGCCGCAGATCGTAGTCGCGGCGAACGGCCCCGCGTCGGACGGGGCGTTGCCGGGCGGGCAGCTTGCGCAGACGCTCGGCCTCGATCTGCACAATTACCTGCTCGAGCACAATTTCACGCCGTTCACCAATCGCTTCGGATCGGTCTTCGTGCTCGACCTGACGACCGGCGACAGCTTCGCGCTGAACGACCATGTGGCGTTCAGCGGGATGAGCCTGACGAAGATCCCGATCCTGGCGACCTTCTACGCGCACCACGATGGCCCGCTCTCCGAAGAGCACGCCTACTGGCTGGCGAATACAATGATGTGCAGCGAGAATATCACTACCAATCGCCTGCTCGAATGGATCGGTGAGGGCGACCCATACCGTGGCGCGCAGCGCGTAACTGGCTTCATGCAGACACTTGGACTGAACGGTACATTCCTCGTCAGCCCGTACACGACCGGGATCGAGCCGCCTGCGGACGCCACGCCCGCCCCGGCCGTCAGCACGATCACCACTGGCGCCGACCAGACAAGCGCGCAGCCTGACCCGTTTAATCAGGTTGTCCCCAGCGATCTCGGCTGGCTGCTGGCGGGCATCTACCAGTGCGCGCTGGATGGGACCGGCCTGCTGATGGAGCACTATCCGGACGCGTTCACCGTGCAGGAATGTCGCCAGATGTTGCGCGCGATGGATGCTAACGAGATCGGCGTCTTTCTGGAAGCAGGCGTGCCGCCGGATACCACCGTCATGCACAAGCACGGCTGGATCAGCGACACGCACGGCGACGCGGGGCTGGTTATCGCGCCCGAAAAGGCGTATGTTTTCGTGACGGCGCTATACGGCGAAAACTGGCTGGAGTTCGACCAGTCTGCTCCGGTGATCGCGGAGATGGCGCGCCGCACGTGGAATGCGCTGGTCCCTGAGCGGCCGGTTGCGGAGATCATCGAGCGCGTTGTTCCGGCGGAGTGCGACGCGCGCAGCGACCCGGTTTACGCGGCGCTGCTCTCGACCCAGCCGCTGCCTGCGCCCGGCCCCGCCGCCGAACCGGCCACCATCGAAGTGACGCCGACTTTGCCTAGTGGCTAAGGCAGGAGCGAACGAGCCGCCCGCCAGGGAACGCAACGAAGGCAGAAGGTGTTTATGCGAATCCTGATCATTGAACCGTACGACACCGGCTCACATGGCGTCTGGATGCGCGGCTATCGCTCCTTCAGCCAGCACGAGGTTCACCTGCTGACGCTCGAAGGGCAGTTCTGGCAGTGGCGGCTGGTCGGCGGCGCGGTGGCGCTGGCCGAGCAATACCTCGCGCTGGACCTCAAGCCCGATCTGATCATCGCGTCCGATATGCTGGATCTCGGCAAGTTCCTCGCGCTGACGCGCCCGGTGACGGCTGAGATCCCGACGGTGCTCTACTTCCACGAGAACCAGCTCACCTATCCGACCGGGCCGCGCCAGAAGCGCCACCACCACTACGCCTACATCAATTACGCCAGCGCGCTGGTAGCCGACGCCGTCTTCTTCAACAGCAACTTCCACCGGGACAGCTTTTTCAACGCGCTGCCCCGCTTGCTGAAGCACTTTCCCGACTACAATAGCCTGCACACCATCCCGCAGATCCGCGAGCGCTCCGGCGTGCTGCCGGTCGGGCTGGACCTGGAGCGGTACGACCCGTATCGCCCGAATGAA
>CBINGT010000100.1:0-10027 GCA_966250245.1 uncultured Anaerolineae bacterium | reverse complement strand
TGGAATCCCGCATTCGCGCGGACAATCTTCTGCTGGTAGCCGTCCACATAGGTCAGCAGCTTCTCGTACAACTGCTGCCACGTCTCGCTCGCCAGCAGCGCGCGCATGGTGTCGAGATCTTCCGTGATCCCTTCCATGAGGATTTGCGGACAGTCGCCGTAAACCGCGAACCATGCTTCGGTCGGCTTGAGGCCAAGCCGCGTAATTCCGGGCGCAAACTCGCGCACGATGAATTCGAAATATTCCTGATCTCGGCCCGGCTTGATGTCCCAGCTCAGCAGCAGTTTGAACATAGCGCGATTCGGCTTCTCCCCCGTGGGATCCACGCGCGACCGATGGCGCGCGCTCCTGTGGCCGTCTAGTGCTCGTAATCCAGCACGACGACCTGTGTTTGCTCCGGCAGCCCGCCCGCCGTCAGGCGTAGGAACGGGAGCGGCTCGATGCCGTTAACGCCCATTTCCTTCAGGAAGCGATCGACCGGGTCAAGCTCCATGCCCTTCAGATGCGGCGTCTGGTAGTGCATCGGGATCACGATCGCCGGTTCCAGCAGGCCGACCACTTCCGCCGCCTGTCCCGACGTCAGGCCGCCACCCCCGCCGACCGGCACGAGCGCCACGTTCACGTGGCCGAGCTGGTCGAGCAGTTGCTGCGACGGCACGTGATCCAGGTCGCCCAGGTGCGCCACGGTGATTGAGTCGAAATCGAACACGTATACCACGTTCTGGCGCGGATCGGGCTTCTCCGGGTCGTAGGTCGCCACGCCGATCACAAACACGCCGCCGATCTCATACTCACCCGGCCCGTCGATGACGTACTTGACCTCACGCAGCGAGTCGAGCGCGGCGTGGTTCGGTGAGTCGTGGCTGATCGCCGCGATATCCGCCTTTAGCCGGGGCACTTCATAACCAAGCTGCTCGCCAAAAGGATCGGTCACGACCGTCGCCCGGCCGCGCTCCGTGATGCGAAAACAGCTATGTCCATACCAGGTGATTTCCATGCGTTCCACCTCATTGCGCGACGCTCAGCGCCCTGCCCCGGAAAGCTTATGGATTATACCGTATGGGCGGCCAATCGCAACCAAACCGGCCGTTCAGAAGGGAACCCAATCGGGGGAATAACCATACGCGCGCAGGCGGGAATTGACCACCACGCAGCCGAGCCACGCCAGCAGCCCGGGCGCGATCAGCAGCATCGGCAGCGGCCAGGTGCGCGTCGCGCCCGCGATCAGCGCAGCCGCTAGCGCCAGCAGCAACGTAACCATAGGCGCAGATAACACCAGCAGGACCGCGCTGCGCCACGCGCTCAGCATCCGCCCGTCGCGCTGGACGAGCAGCAGCGGCACGGCGTAAAGCTGTAAAAAGAGCCACACCACCGCGATAAGTCCGATAAGGGTTTTCGCGCCAGAGGGCAGGTGCTCCACGAGCGGCGCGTCACGGTCTAGCGCGAACAGCAAAGCGAGGACGGCGGCGTTCACCACGCCCCACGTGATCATCGCGCGCAGATGACGGCGGACGGTCTGCACGATGGCGCGCGGCGCGGGGATGCGCCCGGTGTGCAGCGCCATCGCCACCGCCGCGAGGCCGAGCGTCGCGGCAGGCCACAGCACGATCGTCGCGCTCAATACGAGCCAGATCGCGCTTGCGGCAATCAGCGCCAGAGCCGCCAGCATCGCCCTCACGCATCCCCCCGTCCGTCCGCGCTCACAGCCGCAACACGGGAATATCCGCCAGCCGCGCGAACGCCAGCAACGCGTCGAGATGGTCCCCGTACGCCAGCGCGAGGTGATGCTCCACGCCCTCGCCCAGCAGCGTCTCCAGCACGTCGCGCGCCGGACGGTCGAAGCGCAGCATGCCGGACGTCCCGCTGAAGCTTGGCGGCGCGGACAGCACCTCGCCCGCGCCCGCCACCAGCCGGAACGAGCCGGTCGCCTCGCTGAGCCGCGCCAGCGTGACGCGCCCCGGCCGCAGCGGGAACGCCATCACCAGCGGCTTCTCGCGCGTCGGATGGTGGGCCACGTGCGCGCCCCAGGCGGGATCGGCCATCGAGAGCGGCGCCTTGCCGCAGTGCCACACGACCGCCATGTCGGCCTCGAAATCGACGCTGACGAGGTCCGTGTCGAACGCCGGGCCGCCGGTGATCGCCTGCAAGAGGAGTTGCGTCACCACCCCGTTGACGTCCACCTCGCACGCAGCGGGAATGTGCTCGTCGCCCAGCAGCGACAGCGCGCCGCACGCCGCCCCGCCGAGATCGGAGAAGAACTGCGGCCAGCAACGGAGCGCCAGCGCGTCCAGCCCCTCGCGCGCGGACAGGTCGCGCAGCGCGACGTAGGCGCTCAGCGTGGCGCGCACCGCCGCCGGATCGAGCGTCTCAACGCCTGCCGGGAGCCTGCTCGCCACAGCTTCGACCGCAGACGGCTCCACAGCGCGCGCCCGCTCAAACAGCGTATTCAATTCAAGCTGCTTCAGCCGCACGCCGAACGTTTCGCGCAGCGCCTCGGCGTTGGGGATGCAGGTGGGAAAGCCCTCGGGGTGCGTGCCAATCCGCCCGATCCACGCGTTTTTCAGCGTGCGCCGGGCGCGACCGGCACGGGCCAGCGCGTCGAGCCGTCGCAGCGCGGACGCATCATCCGGCGCGGCGTAGATCGTCTCGTAGACACACCCGGCGCGACATAACGCGTGCCCGCTGAGCATGATGCCGCACAGGGCGTTGGCGCGCAGCCGCTCGCCCGTCGGCGCTTCGGGGATCGCCCACAGGACCGGCGGCGCATCGGCCGCATCCACCAGCGTCGTACAAAGCGTGCTGTCTACAAACGTCGCGTGGAAGATCAACAGCGCGTCCAGCGGTGCAGCAGAGAGGTCATTCGCTGCGGCGCGGGCCTCGTCCGGGGTGGTGATCAGCGTGTCTCCACCGACCACCGTGAAGCCCGCGTCTTCGAGCGCGGCGCGCATCCGGCGGGATGTCTCGCCCGCCAGCGGGATGTCGAACGTCGTCCGGGCTACCGGCGTAAAGCCAATAGTTAGCTCAGGCGACCTCATGCCACATCCCTCTGCGCGCCGCGCCAGATAAAGAGCACTAGATCAGGCGCTCGCGGATTGCTGCACTGGCGTAGTCCAGCACAGACACGACCACCGCAATCGCCAGCACCGCGACGCCTGCCTGGTTGTAGCGCAACAGGTTGATCTGCTGCTGGAGCAGGAAGCCGATACCGCCGCCGCCCACGAAACCGATGATGGTCGACATGCGGACGTTGATGTCCCAGCGATACATCGTAAACGCGATGTACGGTGGGACGATCTGCGGCCAGACGGCGTAGACGATCGTTTGCAGCCGGTTCGCGCCGGTCGACTGGATCGCTTCGATCGGGCCCGCGTCGATGTTCTCGACCTGCTCCGAGTACAGCTTGCCGAGCGCCGCGATGCTGTGCAGCGTCAGCGCCAGCACGCCCGCGAACGGCCCGACGCCCACCCAGATCACGAACACGATGCCCATGATCAGCGGCTCGATCGAGCGCAGCGCGTTGAGGATCGTGCGCGTCGTGTTGTAGACCGCCATACCGAGCGGGAACGAGACATTCGTCCCGGCCAGCCCACCGGCCACGCCGCCGAGCACCGCGCCCATCACTGCCGCTTTGAAGATGTACAGGCGCATCGTGAACAGGCCCAGGTCGATCAGCCGGGCGCTTGGCGGACGCTCATCCACAATCGCGCGCAGCAGGTCCAGCACGTACGCCGCAACCAGGAAGGTCAACACCGCGCCGATCACGAACAACGCCGAGCGAACGGCTTGCTCGCGGCTGACATCCTCACGGCGCCGCCGCCTCACGGCAATCGAGGGCCGCTTCAACAGACGCTCATAGGCCAGCACCAGCACCTGCCCGCCCAGCACCGCCGCCACGATCGCGGTCAGCAAGCCGAGCAGCACCGCTTGCGTACCGATGTACGCCGTCATCGCCAGCAGGAGCGCCCCGCTCAGCGCGCCGAGCACGCCGCCCAGCACGTTCGAGAGCGGCGCCGTCACCGAGCGCAGCAGCACGGCGGACCACGTCGCGCCGAACGACGCGACGACTACCGCCCCGCCGAACGCCGCCAGCCATTCGATCGTCAGGTCGATCAGCCCGCCGATCGTGCCCAGGAACTGCCCCAGATATTGCGTCAGCGTGCCGGTAAGCTGTTCTCCCAGCCACACCAGCACGCCGCCGAGCGCGCCGAGCACAAAGACGATCGCGACCAGGAGCAACAGGTTCATCACCAGCGAGCGGAGGCGCGTCCCCGTCCCGTTGAGGCGTATACGGTCAGACAGCCGCGCCGCCGCGCCAAAGCCGCCCACCGCCAGCACCGGCGCGATCAGCCCGAGCCACAGATCCTTGCCCCAGTTGACCGACAGCCGTCCCACTGGCCCAAGCAGCAGATACCCGAGGACCGCACCCACCGGCAACAACACCACGCCGACGAGCACATTCCCCAGCGGCAGGTGAATCTGGCGCATCAGATTGCGCGCGGCCAGGAAGCTGATCGCGATCGAGATCGGCACGGCGAGCGTCGTCGCCATCAGCGCCAGGAAGATCGTCTCGACCATCTTCTCGATGACTGTGGTGGTCGTCTGGCTGAGGCGCGGCCAGCCGCTCGGCGAGATGCTTTGCACTTCCAGCGGCAGCGTCTGGTTCGCCAGTCCGCGACCGCGCGGCACTTTCAGCGTCACGAAGAAATAGCCGCCGTTGTCCACGTCGAACGCCGTTTCTTCCGTAATGGTCCCGTCTGCACGGACCAGCTTGAAGGGCAGCGTCTGCCCGTTGTCGCGGCGCACGCGGATGCTGGTGATCGCGTTGGCGGGCAGGTTGAAGCCCTCGACCGTCACGATCCCATCCTGTTCGACGCACCCCGGCGTGAAAATGATGTAGGCGCCGTCACCCAGGTCGTCGCGGCGCGGGGCGTCTGACGCACCCTCGGGGCAGCCGATGGAAAATGGCGCTTCAAAGATCTTCTGCACACGATCGCGCGCGAACAAGTCCGGCGACAGCAGCTCGCGCAGCGCGCGCGTCACCGACGCCTGGCGGACCGGGTCTTCCACTTCATCCAGGCTGATGTCTGTGGCGTTCCAGCCGTAAGCGTAAATCGCGATCCCCAGCACCACGAGCAACACAATCACCAGGCGGCGCAGCGGCCCGCGCGAAGGGGACGAGAGGTTGTTACTGTTATTGGTCATCGTGCCTTCCTTACCGAACTTCCACGCGAACCGCATCTTCCCCGTAAATGTCGCGGAAGCGCTGGTCGTCGATGTCGTCCGGGTGGCCGTCGAACTCCATGCGCCCGTCCTTGAGCGCGATGATTCGATCGGCATACGTGCGCGCCAGACTCAAAAAGTGCAGGCTGCACAAAATGGTAATTCCATCTTCTTTGTTCAACTGCTCAAGATATTTCATCACGGAGTGCGAGGTCGCAGGGTCCAGGCTGGCGACCGGCTCGTCGGCCAGCATTAGCTCCGGCTCCTGCATCAGCGCCCGCGCAATTCCGACGCGTTGCTGCTGGCCGCCCGAAAGCTGGTCCGCGCGGATATACGCCTTGTCGCGGATCCCCACACGGTCGAGCTTTTCCAGCGCCTTCTGCTTGTCTGCGTGCGAAAAATGGTTGAGCAGGCTCCACGCGGGATTGGTGTAGCCGAGCCGTCCCGCAAGCACGTTGGTGATCACCGAGGAACGGCGCACGAGGTTGAAGTGCTGGAAGATCATGCCAATGCGGCGGCGGATCAGGCGCAGTTCTTCGTCGGTCGCAGCCGTAATGTCGATGCCGTTCCACAAAATGCGCCCGTCCGTCGGCTCGATCAGCCGGTTGATGCAGCGCAGCAGCGTCGATTTGCCGGAGCCGCTCAGCCCGATGATGACCAGAAACTGACCGTCTGGCACCTCGAAGCTGACGTCTTTCAGGGCGTGCACGCCGTTATCGTATATTTTGGTCAGGTGCTCAATTTGCAGCATGTAACACTCCACATGGACGAATCGGGCAGAGGAGAATCCCCTCTGCCCGTCGTCGATACCTTGCCCGGCGGGAAGCAGCTTAGCCCTCGCCGAGAATGTCCTCTTCCGTCTGGCCGAGGAATTCGATCTGGCTGCGCACGACGTCGTACGCTTCGTCGCCGATCGGCTCCATGCCGGTCCAGTTATACGCCGCGGCCAGGGCCGTCGCATTCCACGCCTCGGAGTCGGCCGAGAGGTCGATCAGGGCCTGCACGATCTGGTCGCGCAGTTCCGGCGGGAACTCCGGCCCGAAGCTCAGCGTGTCGTTGGGGATGGCGGTGGTCAGCGCCAGGATGCGAACCTGCTCGATGATGTCAGGAGCCGTCTCGTAGGCAGTCTGGCGCGCGTCCATGATCCGCACGTCGCCCACATAGATATGGCCTTCCTCGGTGACGTAGCTCTCGTCAACCGTCAGGTCGTACGGCTCGGGCAGGTCTTTCGTGCTCCACGGCGCGAAGCCTTCGGGCATCAGCGGCGGGCTGAAGTAAACGGTGCCGAAGTCCACTTCGCCGTTGTAGACGGCGAGCACGGTCTGGTTGTGGCCGCCGGTCTGAACTTCCGCGCCGGGGGTGATGCCCGCCTCAGCGAACTCCACCGAGGGGACGATGTAGCCCGAGGTCGAGCCGGGGTCGGCATAGCCCCAGGTCTTGCCGTCGAGATCGCCGAAAGTGTAGATGTCGCTGTCGCGACGGACGATGTATTCCGCCCAGTAGACGGGCCAGCCGTTGCGCACCGCTGCCGCCGCCACTTCCACGCCGCAGCGGTTGTTGGCGATCACGTATCCGGCCGCCGGGATAAAGCCCATCGTGCGATCAGGAGCGGCGCACATGGCCTCGATGGTCGCGGCGTACGAGGTCGGGACAAACACTTCGAACGTCAGACCAGTCAGTTCATTGAGCGCTTCGGCGAGCACCTGGCCGCCTTCGACAATGGTCGTTGCTTCGCCCGACGGGACGAAGTACACCTGAATCGGGTTCTCAGGGCTGCCCAAATCCCCCTGAGCCTGGGCGCTCGGCGCGCCGGGGAGTGCGCTCAATGCGAGCGCCAGCATCAAAACAACCGCGAAGAACTTTTTCATAGATGGGCTTCTCCTCGTCAGACTAAGCCAGTTGAAACAAACACCGCAGAGAGGGTGGTTCTCTGCTCACAGTGTAGCCGAGCCAAGGGCGTCGCGCAACCAAGAAAGCTTAAAGAACGGCATAAAAACAACTAACCACAGCTTTACAGCGCCTTAAGGGCAACTAAAGCGCAACTAGAGCCCGTTAAGCGCATTTCGCCTGCGTGCAGAACCTCACCCCTTTTCCCCTCTCCGTAAACGGAGAGGGGAAAAGGGGCCGGGGGTTAAGGGGTGAGGTTTCATCTAGCCAGAACGCTGATTGCTCTTGAAAGGTCCCCTGGCTATGCTACCGCTGCCTTCTCTGCCACAAGGCATCCAGCGTCGTCTGGAACCGTTCTTCAAACGCCGGGCCGAGCGTCGTTGTCACGTCGTCGTGATTGTTGAAGATCGCATACGGGACGCGCCGGTCGCGGATCGTGATCGTGTCACCGCTTTCGGCGGCGAGATCGTGAAAGTCGTCGTCTCGATAGAGTCGTTCCAGCTTCCAGTCGGGCAGGCCGTGTTCGAGGATGCTGTCGGGCTTCTCGGGGTTGAAGCGCCGCCGGTTCTTGCGCAGCGACTCCTCATACGGCACATCGATGTACAGGATCGCGCCCTCGTCCAGGATCGCATCGCTCAGATACGGGTACGCCGCGCGATAGCCGCCGTGCTCCATCCCGCGCGCGAACTCCACCAACACGGTATACGTCTCGTGCAGGTCGGGGTTGTCGCGCCGCAGCTTGGCGTATTCCTGCCCCAGACTCACGATCAGTAGGTGCCACAGTTCCTGGTACAGAAAAAATCCGTCGTCATCCGTGTGCAGGCGTGGCAGGTTGAAGCGATTCTGCAGGATGTCGTCTTCCTCGAACCACGTCCACAGCATCGGGAAGTCGTCTACTTCCCTCAACTCGCCGATGTGGTAGCGCTCGCGCCGCACATCTGCGTGCAACGAGTTGAGGTAGGCGATGATCTCGCTCTTTCCGGCGGCGGGCCGCCCGTTGAGGATCAGGATCGGGAAAATATCAGATTGGGTTTCCAAGCTCACTCGGCTCCTTCAAAACGGCGGATCAGGCTCTGCTTGACGCGCCACAGCGCATCGGACAGCGACACATGATAAATGTGCGGGTTAATCAGACGCTTGACGCCGGGGTCGAGCCGCGCCACGTCTTCCTCGCGGCGCGCGCGCATTTCTTTGATCGTCGGCAGCTCGACCACCAGCTCCCCATCGCGCATAATTTCGACCAGCAGCGGCTCGATCTCCGTGATGTCCTCGCGCTGCAGGGTGCGGACCTTCGACGGATCCGATGGGTGGTGCAGGATCAGCGGCTCCGTTCCCTGGCGCGGGTCCTCGTCCTCGGTGGTCAGCAGGTCGGCGGTGGCGTGGCCGCGCCGGTCATAGACGCGCCAGGCGAGCTTATGGCCGGGGTTCGGCGTCTTCTCGGCGGATTCTGAGATCTTGATTGCGGGGAGCCACGTCCCGTCGTCGCACACGGCGACCAGCTTATACACCCCGCCGAGCGCTGGCTCGCCCCATGAGGTGATCAGGCGCGTGCCCACGCCGTACGCCAGCCGTTTGATCAGCGCATCGGGATCGACGCCCCAGCGCGGCGCCTCGTCGCGGATCTGCGTCAGAATTTGCCAGATGACCAGTTCGTCGAGGTTGTTGGACAGCACGATCTTCACATCAGGGAAGCCTGCCTCGTTGAGCATTCGCGCCGCCTGGATGCTGAGATACGCCAGGTCGCCCGAGTCCAGCCGTATACCGACTGGCGTGTGCCCCTTGCGGCGCAGTTCCTCGAAGACGGTAATCGCGTTCGGGATGCCGCTCTCCAGCGTGTCGATCGTGTCCACCAGCAGCAGCGTGTCGTCGGGATACACGTCGGCATAGGCGCGGAACGCTTCCAGCTCACCCATGCCCAGCGCCATGAAAACCTGCACCATGCTGTGCGCGTGCGTGCCCTGCGGCGGATAGCCGAGCACGCGCGAAATGCCGACGTTCGACGTGTAATCCGCCCCGCCGATCAGCGCGGCGCGCGCCCCAGCGTTGGCGCCGGTTCCTTGAGCGCGGCGCACGCCGAACTCCAGCAGAAGCTGCCCGCGCCCGATCTGCCGCATGCGCGCGGCTTTGGTCGCGATCAGCGTCTGGTAGTTGATGATGTTTAGCAGCGGGGTTTCCATGATCTGCGCCATGACCATCGGCCCCTGGACGACCGTCAGCGGGACGTTCGGATGCACCACGCGCCCCTCGGGGATGGCGTGCAACGTAATGCCGCTAAACGTGCCATTCTCGCGCAGCCACGCCAGGAAATCGTCGTCAAACAGGCGGCCGCCGCGCCCGGTCTGAGCGCGCAGGTATTCGATGTCGTCCGCCTCGAACCGCGCCTCGCGCATCCAGTCAAGCAGCCATTCCAGCCCCGCGCTGATACAGTATCCCGCCTTGTGCGCGCCATAGTCGGGATAGCTGCGGAAGAAGTGATCAAACTGGACGTGTTTCTCGTGCAGCCCATAGCGGTAGTAAAGCTGCGCCATGGTGAGCTGGTAGAAATCAGTGAAGAGGATCCCCTCTGCGATGCGCTGGTCTGTCTGGATCACGGCTTCATCCTTTCGGCTCGCCGGTCACGATTATGCCCCATTATCGCGCATCGAGAGCGGTTTGACATCCGTCTTCGCCAGCAAGCTCTATTCCCTACTCCCCATTCCCCACTCTCCCCTCAGAATAGCCGCGCCGCGCGCTTTGGCGCATAATGAACACGGATCCCGCCGGGCATGGAACTAAACGCGCCCGGCATGCGTCATGGAAATAGACAGCGTTTAGCGGTTAGCGATTAGCCTGGTGATCGAGCGAGCGCAATGAGCGTGCTTCACTGGCGCGCAAAACCTCACCCCTGGCCCCTCTCCGTAAACGGAGAGGGGAAAAGGGG
>CBINGT010000099.1:0-10043 GCA_966250245.1 uncultured Anaerolineae bacterium | reverse complement strand
TCCGCGACGGCTTCGATCTCGTCGTGGTACGCCTGCAAGTACGACATATGCTCGGCGTAGACCTTGAACTCCTCGCGCGAGCCGATGATGATCGGCTCCAGCGGCTCTAACCCGCTGCTGCGCATGGCGTCCTCATAGGCGCGATAGCGTTCGGCGATGGTCCACAGGTCGAGGTGGGGCGTGGTGAGGAATGCGATCCGCGTGTGGCCTAGCTCCAGAAGGTGATGCATCGCTTGCAGCCCGCCGCGATGGTTGTTGCTGGAGACGCACGGCAGCGTCAGGCCGGGGATGGGGCGATCCATCAGCACGGCGGGGATGGTGCATTGCGGGTCTCTCAGGGCGCGCTGGGTCGTGTTGCCGAGCGCAGGCCACAGCAGCACACCCGCGACGCCGTCCGCGCACATCTCGCGAATGATGCGGTTTTCCTCGTCCACCTGGCGCTCGGTAACGGCAAACAGCAAGCCATAGCCCTGCGCGCGAAGCACGCTCTCCGCACCGACCAGCAGATAGCTGTCAAACGGACTGTGGAAACCGGGAACCAGGAAGCCGATCACCGGTCGTGGCGCGCGCGGCGGCTGGAAGTCTGCGACATAGGTCCCTTTGCCGGGCACGCGATAAATGAGTTCTTCGGCGAGCGCGTCCTGCCAGGCGCGGCGAATGGTCGCGCGGCTGACGCCGAGCTGCTCGACCAGCTCGTTTTCACCGGGGAGAGGGTCATGAGGTTGAAGCTCGCCGGTGAGAATGGCGTGGCGCAGCTCGTTAAGGAGCTGGCGGTGAAGCGGCAGCGAGCTATCCCGCGTAAGTTTAAATTGTATCATTCGCCCCAGCCTGTACGGACCTGTATGCAAATGACCGTACCTGTACTATAGGGCTGTTTTTTCGCGGCGTCAACCGGTTTTCAGAGCGAAAACGCCTGTTGGCTGGTGATGAAACTCGTACAGAAAGGTGTGGAATTATGGCGGCGGCGGTTGTATGATGGACGGGCCGCCGGACTGGCGGAATGTATTGTATGTAAAGAAAGCCGGTAACCTCATGCCTTTACATCCCTTGACGACGATCGAGATCGACCTGGACGCCATCGCGGCCAATGTGCGCGCGCTCAAACAGCACGTCGGACCGCCGGTCAGCCTGTTCGCGGTCGTCAAGGCAAACGCATACGGTCACGGGATGGTCCCGGTGGCAGCGGTCGCGCTGCGGAACGGGGCGGATCGCGCGGCTGTGGCGCGAATCGAGGAAGGGATCGCGCTGCGCGAGGCGGGGATCACCGCGCCGATCCTGATCATGAGCTATTCCCCGCCGGACGAGATTGAGCTGGCCGTCGAGCACGATCTGACCGTCACTCTGGCGGATATGGATGCGGCGCGCGCGCTGTCCGAGCATGCCGTCGCGCGCGGTCGGACCGCGCTCGTGCATATCAAGGTCGATACCGGGCTGGGGCGCTATGGCTTGCTGCCGGATGAGGTCGTTCCCTTCGCGTGCGAGGTCGCCGCGCTGCCCAACATCGAGATCGAAGGGCTGTACTCGCATTTCTCGGTGTCGGACCTGGCGGACAAATCCTACACGTTCCAGCAGTTCGAGACGTTCGAGCGCGTGCGGCGCGATCTGCTGGCTGCCGGGATCAATCCGCCGCTGCGCCATATCGCGGCCAGCGCGTCGGTGCTGGACCTGCCGGACGTGCACCTTAACGCCGTGCGACCGGGGATCGCGCTGTACGGGCTGTGCCCCTCGAACGAGGTTGAGCATTCCGTGCCGCTGACTCCGGCGCTGTCATTGAAATCGCATGTGGCGCGCGTGCGGAAGCTGCCCGCCGGGTCGAGCATCAGCTATGGGCGGACGTATGTCACGCCGCGCGAAATGCCGGTTGCGCTGGTGCCGGTTGGCTATGGCGACGGCTATCACCGGCTGGCGGGCAACCGGGGTGCGGTGCTCATTCACGGGCAGCGCGCGCCGATTCTGGGGCGGATTTGCATGGATCACTTCGTAGTCGATGTGTCCCACATTCCCGGCGTGGCGCTCGGCGACGAGATCGTCGTGATCGGCCAGCAGGGGAACGAGCGCATTTCCGCCGATGAGGTCGCAAGCTGGACCGAAACGATCAACTACGAGGTGACGACTTCCCTGCTGCCACGCCTGCCGCGCGTCTATCATTACCAGGGGCGAACGCTGTGCAGCGAGGCCGAGGTCCTCGCCGCGCTGGATGGATAACGGTTGTTTGAGCACAAGGATGGGGAACGGATGACGACGTATCGCACACTGGAATGGCTTGAGGGCGGGACGCTGCGCCTGCTGGATCAGCGCGTTCTGCCTGCCGAGACGGTTTATCGCGACTACACAGACGCGGCGAGCGTGGCGGCGGCAATCCGGGACATGGTGGTGCGTGGCGCTCCCGCAATCGGCGCGACGGCTGGATACGGGCTGGCGCTGGCGGCGGTGCACAGTAGCGCGCAGGACGTCGAATCGCTGCGGGACGAATTGCGCGAGGCGGCGGACGTGCTGCGTGCATCCCGCCCAACCGCGGTCAACCTGTTCGGCGCGATTGATCGCGTGATGCGCTGCGCCGCCGATCCGGCCCTGAACTCGGTTGAGGCGTTGCGGGCGGCGGTGCTGCAAGAGGCGCATCGCATTGCGGAAGAGGACGTCGCGATCAACAAGCAGATGGGGCTGAATGCGCTGCCGCTCATCCCGGACCAAGCGACAATTATCCACCACTGCAATACCGGCGCGCTCGCCACGGTCGATTATGGCACGGCGCTCGGCATAATCCGTACAGCGCACGAGCACGGCAAGAAGGTGCAGGTGCTGGTGGACGAGACGCGCCCCCGGCTGCAAGGCGCGCGCCTGACTTCGTGGGAGCTGAAGAACCTGGGCATCCCGCATCGCGTGATCGCGGACGGCGCGTCCGGCCACTTCATGCGGACCGAGAAGGTCGATCTGTGCGTGGTGGGCTGCGATCGCGTGGCGGCCAACGGCGATACGGCCAACAAGATCGGAACGTACAACCTGGCAGTCGTCGCGCACGAGAACGGCATCCCGTTCTACGTCGCCGCACCGACGACCACAATCGACCTCAACACGCCGAACGGCGACGCGATCGAGATCGAGGAACGGCCCGCCGACGAGGTGACTCACATCGGCAGCGAGCAGATCACACCGGACGGGGTTGAAGTGGGCAACCCGGCGTTCGACGTGACGCCTGCGCGCTACATCACCGCGATCATCACAGAACGCGGCGTGGTCTATCCGCCGTATGAGGAGAATCTGCGCAAGCTGCTGGCGGATCGGGCATAGAACCGAGCATGGAGCAGCGGGAAAACAGCGAGCGCCGTTTGGATGAGCGCGCTGTTTTCCGCTGCTTTCAGGTTGTTCGCTGAGCTTCGCTGTTCCTGGCTGCTTTTTTCTCGTGCGCGTACTTGCGTCGCGGCGAGATCTGCTGTATTTGTTAGGCGGAATTCCTCGCGCGTTTGGGGCGTGAAAATACACTTTGTATGCAGTACGTACATTGATTAATTGCGCCCGAAGCGGTACATTTTTCGTGTGGTAGCTTCATCCCGGTAAGCCGCAGCGGGAGAAAGGAGAGCGGCACACACCCCCAAATAGGCAGACGGTTGGATTGTTCCGGCTTGTCGCACTTTTGATCGCAATTTTAAGGAGATTACTATGTCCAAGAAGTTGTTGGTGTTGGCTCTGGTTTTCGTCATGGCGGTTCCGTTCTTTGGCGCGAGCGCGCAGGACGGCGAAGACCTTCCCCGGATCGGTTTCCTCCCCGGCGTGGTGGATCCCTTCTATCAGGTGATGGAGCTTGGCGTGAACGCGGCGGCTGCGGACTTCGGCCTGGAAGTCGTCACGCAGTATCCTGACACCTGGGGGCCCACCGTCCAGACCCCGATCCTGGACGCGATGGTTGCGCGTGGTGACCTGGACTACATCATCACAGCGCCGGTTGACCGCGAGCAGATGATCGCCCCGTTGGAAGCGGCGATCGAAGCGGGCATTAAGATCATCACGGTCGATACGTTCGTCGGCGATGGCGATTACGTCAACGGCCCGGTGACCTTCCCGCTGTCGTACATCGGCTCGGACAATGTCGAGGGCGGCCGCATCGCGGGCCACGCGCTGGCCGAGGCGCTTGGCGGTGAAGGCAAGGTCTTTATCGAGAACACGAACGTCGGCGTCAGCACGACCGAGCAGCGTAGCCAGGGCTTCCGCGAGGCGATCGCGGAGTATCCGGGCATGGAAGTGGTCGGTGAAGAATACTCGCTGGACGACGCGAACACCGCTGCCGAGCAGACGGCGGCCGTGCTCCAGCGCGAGCCAGATCTGGCCGGTATCTTCGGCGTGAACGTCTTCAGCGCGCAGGGCGCCGGTAACGCGGTGGTCAATGCGGGCCTGGGCGGCGCGGTGCAGGTCATCGCGTTCGACGCGACCGAGTTTGCCATCGAGCAGCTTCGCGAGGGCGTGGTGACGATGGTCATCGCCCAGAAGCCGTTTGATATGGGCTACCTGGCGGTTGAGTTCGCAATGGCCGACTGGCGCGGTGTGACCAGCCTGCCGGTGCGCGTCCCGACCGGCTACGCGGTGATCACGGCCGAGAACGTGGACGATCCAGAGATCGCCCGGTTCATCTATCAGGTTCCGTAACGCGATCGGCTGATCGTATCATGGGGTGGTGGGGAAGCGCGTCCTCACCACCCGATCGCCCGCGTTTATGAGGAGACTCTTTGATGGCTTTGGAAGCAACATCTGAGGCCCCGACCACCACCCCCCGGCGCACGCGCTCGTTTGAGCAGCGCGCGATTTTGACGGTAAGCAAGATCTGGTCGTGGCTGTTCTTGATCGTATTGATAGTCTTTTTCTCTTTTGAAGGCACCGGTTTTGTTTCGATCCGCAACTCGCAGAATATTTTGGTTGCCATCACGCCGATCTTGTTGATGGGCCTCGGCCAGACGTTCGTGATTATTGCGGGCGGGATCGACCTGTCGGTCGGCTGGGTGATGGGGCTGGCGTCGGTGGTGTCCGCGCTGGTGATCCGGGACACCGTCACGCTGCTTGCCGAAGAAACGGAGCGTCAGGGCCTGTCGAGCGCGCTGTACAGCGTGTTCGCCGCGATCGGCGCGGATGCGTCGCCCGAGGCGTTCGCTATTATCCTCGGCTTCATTCTCGGCGTTGGCGTGGCGTGCGTGGCCGGTTGGATTAACGGTGTGATCATCGCGAAGCTGCGCGTGCCGCCGTTCATCGTGACGCTTGGCGTTTCGTTTGTCGCGCGTGGGGTGGCGTTGTTGCTGTCTGGCGGGAACATTGTCGGCGGGCAGCCGCGCCTGCTGCGAGACTTCGGAAACGAGTCGCTGTTTTACCTGGTGCGCGGCGAGGAAAAGGCGTTTTACATCCTTCACCGGCCAGAGCTAACTGGTAACGAGCTACGCCTGCTGGACCGTATTCTCGCGTGGCCGGTCGTGATCTGGATCATCCTGGCGATCATCCTCGGATTTGTGCTGCGTAGCACGCAGTTCGGGCGGCATACCTACGCCATCGGCGGGAACAAAGAGGCCGCGTTGCGCGCCGGTATCCCGGTCGATCGCCACCTGATCCGGCTGTACATACTGTCGGGGTTCACGACGGGTGTGGCGGGCGTGCTGAACACCGCGCGCTATTCGGGCGGCTCGTCCATCGCAGGCGATCCGCTATTGATGTCGTCGATTGCGGCGGTCGTGATCGGCGGCGTGAGCCTGTTCGGCGGGGTGGGGCGCGTCAGCGGGACGGTCGTCGGCGCGCTGATTATCGCCGTGTTGCAAACCGGCCTCGTCATGATGGCGGTGGAGCCGTTTTGGCAGTACGTGATTGTGGGCATTGTGGTAATCATGGCCGTGTTGATGGACCAGGCGCGCGACCTGATCGTCGGGCGCGCTGAGGCGTGAGGGTGCAGCAATGGAACCTTTGCTGGAAGTCAAGAACCTGACCAAGCGCTTCGGCGGTCTGACGGCCGTCAACGGTGTCGATTTCGCGATCCGGCCCGGCGAGGTCGTGGGGCTGGTTGGCGACAACGGCGCGGGGAAGTCCACCCTGATCAAGATGATCGCGGGGGTTTACCAGCCGAACGAGGGCGAGATCTATTTTGAGGGCAAGCGTGTCGAGATCTCGCACCCAGCGCAGGCGCGCGAGCTGGGGATCGAGACGATCTACCAGGACCTCGCGCTGGCGGGAAACCTGGACGTGCCCGCGAATATCTTCCTGGGGCGCGAAATGAAGCGCAGCTATCTGGGCGGCGTGATCCGCGTGCTGGACACGCACGGGATGCGCGAGGAATCGCGCAAGCTGCTCGAAACGCTTGACGTGCATTTCCCATCTCTGACTGCGCGGATCGATAATCTGTCTGGCGGGCAGCGGCAGGCGGTGGCGATCTCGCGCGCGCTGTACTGGCACGCCAAGCTGCTGATTATGGACGAGCCGACGAACAACCTGGGCGTGGTGGAGCAGCGGAAGGTCCTCGACCTGATCCTGCGCCTGCGCGACCAGGGCATCCCGGTCATCCTGATCAGCCACACCATGCACGACGTGTTCGCCGTAACGAACCGGATCGTGGTGATGCATCGCGGGCGGAAGGTCGCCGAGAAGCGCACCGAGAACACCGATCCGCAGGAAATTGTGCAGTATATGGTCGGCGCGCTGGACGATACCCGGCTCGCCGAGCAGCCCGCGTAACGGTATGTCCGGCGCGGGCGGTTGGTATATTGTGAGGAGAGATTCCTAATGGCGGTAACGAAGGAAGAACATCAGAAGTACCAGCAGTTGGCCTACGAATATCTGCAGCGGGCCGGGATCGTCCTGACGCCCGAAGAACGGGAAAACATCGAGATCGCAGACCTGGGCCTGGGCGAGTACGAGAAGACTGGCCTCGCGCTGGTGACGTACGTCAACACCGAGCGGGTGTGCGCCAAAGAGCTTGTTTTGCTGCCTGGTCAGACCTGCCCGGAGCACCTGCATCCCCCGGTCGATGGCAAGCCAGGCAAGGAAGAGACGTTCCGCTGCCGGTGGGGCGAAGTGTACCTGTACGTCCCTGGCGAGCCGACGCCGAACCCGAAAGCCAAGCCCCCGGCGGGCAGCGAAGAGTATTACACCGTCTGGCACGAGATCGTGTTGAAGCCCGGCGATCAATACACCTTGATGCCTGAGACGTGGCACTGGTTCCAGGGCGGGCCGGAAGGCGCTGTCGTCTCGGAGTTCAGCACGCGCAGCACCGACGAGCACGACCAGTTCACCGACCCGCGCCTCAAGCGCGCGCCTGAGGTCATCGGCTGATGCGCTGCCGCGCATAACCAAGACGCCGCCCGGTTTGCCCGGTGCGGCGTTTTTTGCGCCGGAATGAGCGAGGAGCGAGACAGGTGATAGGCGATCATCTGGCGGTGGGGGTCGACATCGGCGGGACGAAAATCGCGCTGGCGCTGGTGGATCGGAGCGGCGCGGTTCTGGCAGAGCAGCAGTTCCCTACGCGCCCCGAAGACGTCCCCGCGGCGCTCGACCGGATCGCACGTGGGGTTGAGGCGTTGCGGGCGCAGGCTCCAGCGCCGGTCGCGGGAGTCGGGATCGGCTGCCCCGGCCACGTCGATCCCGAGACGGGCATCGTGCACTACGCCGTCAATCTCGGCTGGGTGGACGTGCCGCTCGGTGAGGGTGTGCGCCAGCGACTGGGCGGCGATCTGCCGGTGTGGGTGCAGAAAGACACCAACGCGGCAGCACTCGGCGAGCTCACCTTTGGCGCGGCGCGCGGCTGCCGGGATGTGGTCTATCTGGCGATTGGGACCGGCCTCGGCGGCGCGGCGATCGTCAATGGACGGCTGGCGAGCGGCCTGAACGCCTATGCGATGGAAGTCGGCCATTTGGTGCTGATTCCTAACGGGCGGCTGTGCAACTGCGGGCTGCGAGGCTGCGCCGAGATCTATGTCAGCGGCGTGGGGCTGCTGGCTGGCGTGCGCGAGCACGCGGCGGACCATCCGGACAGCCCGCTCGCGCAGCAAGGCGACACACTCTCGACGCACGACATCCTGGCCGCGTGGGAGCGTGGCGATCCGCTGGCCGGGGCGTTGATGGAGCAAGCGGCGGTCACGCTCGGCACGGTGATCAGCACGTGCGCCAGCCTGCTCAACCCGGAGCGGTTCATCCTGGGCGGTGGATTGGGACACGCGGCGGCGCGGTTCTGGATCGAGCGCGGCGGCGAGGTGTTCCGTGCGCAGGTGCTCCCGGCAGCGCGCGAGGGCGTGACGATCGTCGAGTCGACCGTGCCGAGCAGCGCGGTCGGCGCGTCGGCGCTGGTGTGGCACGCGCAAAGCGTATAAACCGGCGTGGTGCCGGTCGCAAGAGTATCGATTATCTGTGAAAGGATCGGCTATGTTACGAGTAGGCGTAGTGGGCGCCGGAGTGATGGGCGCGCTCCACGCGGCCGGGTGGCGGCAGACCCCCGCAGAGTTCGCCGGGGTGTTCTCGCTCTACCCGGATATGGTGCAATCGGTGATCGAGACGTGCGGCGGGCAGCCGTATCCAGACGTCGACGCGCTGATCGAAGATGTGGACGTGGTGGACATCTGTGCGCCGACGCACGTTCATTACGAGCTGGTGATGAAGGCTGCGGCGGCAGGAAAGCACGTCGTCTGCGAGAAGCCGCTGGCGCGGACCGTGGCGCAGGCCGAGGAAATGATCGCGGCGTGCGAGCAGGCGGGCGTCAAGCTGCTGGTGGGGCACGTGGTCCGCTACTTCCCGCAGTACGCGCAGGCGAAGGCGCTGGTCGAGCGTGGCGAGGTGGGGGATGTGGCGGTCGTGCGGCTGACGCGCGCCAGCGCCAAGCCGCAGCGCCCGCATGACAACTGGTTTGAAGATACGGAGAAGTCGGGCGGGATGATCCTCGACCTGATGCTGCACGACTTCGACTACGCGCGCTGGGTCGCGGGTGAGGTGGAGAGCGTGTTCTGCAAGAGCGCGCGCGCCACCCGGCCGGACGCGCCCGGCGACTATGCGATCGCGATCCTGCGCCACACCAGCGGGGCGATCTCCAACCTCGAGAGCGCATGGGCCTATCCGCCGCCACTGTTCCGCACCAGCCTGCAGATCGCCGGAAGTCGCGGGTTGATCGATCACCCGGCGGAAAGCACGATCCCGGTTCGCGTAACGCTGATGCCGGATGGCGACCATACGCCAACGGTGGCGGTGCCGTCTAGCCCGCTGCTGGAAGATCCGTACACCCTGCAGCTTAAAGAGTTTTACGATGTGCTGGTCCACGACGCGACGCCGCGCGTCACCGCGCACGACGCGCTGATGGCGCTGCGCCTCGCCTTTGCCGCGATCCGGTCCGCTGAAACGGGGCGGCCGGTTTCCCCGCAGGAGGTATGACGATGCGACTGGGGATCATGAGCTTCGCGCACCTGCACGCGGAAGGCTACATCCGGAACCTGCGGGCGAACCCGGAAGTCGAAATGATCGGCTTTGCGGACGACAACCTGGAGCGCGGGCGGCACTTCGCGCAGAAGTTCAACGCGCGCCTGTTCGACTCGTACGAGGTGTTGATCGCCGAGAAGCCCGATGGGGTGGTGATCTGCACCGAGAACGCGTGCCATCGTCCGGTGGTGGAAATGGCCGCCGAAGCCGGGGTGCACGTGCTGTCCGAGAAGCCACTGGCGACCACGCTCGAAGACGCGCGGGCAATGCTCGACGTGTGCGAGCGCAACAACGTTTGGCTGATGACGGCGTTTCCGATGCGCTTCAACGCGCCGATTCTCGAGGCGAAGCGCGTGCTCGACTCCGGCGCGCTGGGGCGGCTCTATGGCATTAACAGCACCAACCAGGGTAAGCTGCCGCGCTATCACACCGATTACGTGCGGGAGTGGTTCGAGCAGAAGGACCTGGCCGGGGGCGGCGCGGCGATGGACCACATCGTTCACCTGGCCGACCTGCTGCGCTGGTATCTCGGACAAGAGGTGGTCGAGGTCTACGCGCAGATGAACGCGATCCCGTACCGGGAGGTGGGCGTTGAGGTCGAGACGGCCGGGCTGGTCATGCTG
>CBINGT010000098.1:0-10047 GCA_966250245.1 uncultured Anaerolineae bacterium | reverse complement strand
CCCTCGCCCGGCGTGGCGGACCAGATCGTGCCGGTGCACCAGTCGCCGTAGAGGTAGACGCCCACCAGCGACGGGACTGCCGAGCCGCGATAAACGTAGCCGCCGGTGATCGAGCAGCCGCCCGTCCCGCTGTGGCTGTACTCCGCGATCGGCATCACCGGCTCGGATGCGGGCTGCTCGCCGGAGTAAATCTGCGAGCCTTCATAGGGCCGCCAGCCGTAATTTTCGCCGCCAGGGCTGTCTGCGGGCTGGAAGTTGACCTCTTCCCACTCGTTCTGCCCAACGTCCGCAATGTACAGGTCGCCGGTTTCACGGTCAAAGCTAAAGCGCCAGGGGTTCCGCAGGCCCCACGCCCAGATCTCGCCGCGCGCGCTTTCGTCATTGGCGAACGGGTTATCTTCGGGGATGCCATACCCCTCGTCGACATCCACATCCAGGCGCAGGATCGAGCCGAGCAGCGTGCTCAGGTTCTGCGCGTTGTTCTGCGGGTCGCCTGCCGAGCCGCCATCGCCCAGCGCGACGTACAGGTAGCCATCCGGCCCGAAGGCGAGGTGCCCGCCGTTGTGGTTGGCGAAGGGCTGCTCCACGACGAGAAGCTGCTGCTCGCTCGTAGCGTCGGCTACGTTCGGATCGTCCGCCGAGACGGTGAAGCGCGAGGTGATGCTCGTCCCGTTGAGGTCGGTGTAGTTGATGAAGAAAACGCCATTCTCCGCATAGTTCGGGTGGAACGCCAGCCCGAGCAGGCCGCGCTCGGAGTAGCCGCCGCTGCGCGCTTCTGGGCTGACCCGGTCGGTCACGTCGAGGAAGGGCGTTTCGAGCCGTTGCCCGTCCTGCAATATCCAGATGATACCGCCCTGCTCGACCACGAACAGCCGCCCGGAGCCGTCGCCCGCATGCGTGACGTACAGCGGGCGCGTGAAGCCGCTCGCGACCGATTCCAGCGTGAAGCCTGCTCCCTGTTGGGCGCTCGCCGATGGCAGCGCGGAGATCAGACCGGCCAGCGCAAGCGCCGCCGCCAGCAACAAAACCATTCCAATACGCTTGTTGTCGTGTTTTGTCATGAGTGCTGTCTCTCCCATTCCGGCAAATCCACACACATGTTACGCGCAGAGTGTAGGCAAATTCGGCTCCCGATGACCAACGAGAGGGGAGCGGTTAGCGAAAAGCAGGGAGTAGGGAGTGGGGAATAGGGAGTAGGGGATAGTGGCATGCCCTGTAGAGCAGGGCTTGCTCCGCCTGCCGGGCATCATCCCCTGGAAGGGGCATCCAAATGGGGACGCAATCTGGCTCTTGCCGGGGAAACCTCACCCCTTAACCCCCGGCCCCTTTTCCCCTCTCCATTCAATGGAGAGGGGCCAGGGGTGAGGTTCTGCGCGCCAATCGCCACAGCACGGGACCTGGCGCCGAGACGGGTATTGCTCTGGTGATTTTGTTCTTGGCTAATCGCTAATCGCTGATCGCTAACCGCTCAAAAAAGATGCGTCTGCGGGCTCGTGCTGCTACAATGGGGCCGTTCTGAGCCGCGTCAACGCGGCCCGAAGCGCGCTCGACAAGCCGCAAAGGGGCTTGTTTATCATTCTGAGGTGAAAAAAGCTCATGCTTGATATTGAACTCAAACGAATTAACACGATCCGCATGCTGGCCGTGGACGGCGTGCAAAAAGCAAACTCCGGCCATCCCGGGCTGCCGATGGGCGCTGCGTCGATGGCTTACGTGCTGTGGACCCGCTTCCTGAAGCACAACCCGGCCGATCCGCAGTGGCCGAACCGCGACCGGTTCATTCTCTCTGCCGGGCACGGCTCGATGCTGCTCTATGCGCTGCTGTACCTGACCGGCTACGACCTGTCGCTGGACGATCTCAAGCAGTTCCGCCAGTGGGGCAGCCGCACACCCGGCCATCCGGAATATGGTCTGACGCCCGGCGTCGAGACGACGACCGGCCCGCTGGGGCAGGGCTTCACCAACGGCGTCGGCATGGCGATCGCGGCGCGGCATCTCGAGGCGACCTTCAACACGACCGAGCACGCCGTTATCGACCACTGGATTTACGCGATCGTCAGCGACGGCGACCTGATGGAAGGCATCACGTCCGAGGCGGCGTCGCTGGCCGGGCATCTCAAGCTCGGCAACCTGATCTACCTCTACGACAACAACAGCATCTCGATCGAGGGCGACACCGGTCTGGCGTTCACTGAGGACGTCGGCCGCCGCTTCGAGGCGTACGGCTGGCAGGTGCTGCGCGTCGAAGACGGGAACGACCTGGACGCGATCGACGCTGCGATCCGCTTCGCCCAGGCGGAGCCGACGCGCCCGTCGCTGATCATGGTCACGACGCAGATCGGCTACGGCAGCCCGAACAAGGCCGGGACGGCGGAAGTTCATGGCGCGCCGCTGGGCGCGGACGAAGTCGCCGCAACCAAAGAGGCGCTCGGCTGGCCGCAGGAGCCGGCTTTCTACGTGCCGGACGATGTGCTGGCGTTCTTCCGCGAGGCGCAGAAGCGCGGGGCCGAGGCGCAGGCCGCGTGGCTGCAGACGCTCGACGCCTGGGCCAAGGCGAACCCGGACAAGGCGACGCTCTGGAAGCAGCTTGTCGAAGGCGATCTGGGCGACGAGTGGGAGCAGCATCTGCCAGTGTTTGAAGAGGGCAAAGCCGCCACTCGCAACGCCTCGGGCAAGGTGATGAACGCCATCGCGGCCTACGTGCCGGGCATGATCGGCGGCGCGGCAGACCTGGAGCCTTCGACCAAGACGTACCTCAAGGACTACGAGTCGATCAAGCCGGGGAACTACGGCGGGCGGAACATTCACTTTGGCGTGCGCGAGCACGCGATGGGCGGCATCGCCAACGGCATGGCCGTTTACGCCAAGCTGATCCCGTACACCGCCACGTTCCTGGTGTTCTCGGACTATATGCGTCCGGCGATCCGCCTCGCCGCGTTGAGCGAGTTCCCGACCGTGTTCGTCTTCACGCACGACAGCATCGGCCTGGGCGAGGACGGCCCGACGCACCAGCCGATCGAGCACATCATGTCACTGCGCCTGATCCCGCATCTCGACGTAATCCGCCCGGCGGACGCCAACGAAACGGCCGGGGCGTGGCGCGCTGCTATCCGCAACCGCGAGCGTCCTACTGTGCTGCTGTTCACGCGCCAGAATGTGCCGATCCTGACGGGCGACGTGCGCGCCATCTGGGACGGCGTGGAGCGCGGCGCGTATGTGCTGTCTGAGGCGGAAGGCGGCGACCCGACGGTGATCCTGATCGGGACCGGCTCCGAGGTGCATCTGGCGCTGGACGCGCAGAAGCTGCTGGCGGAAAAGGGCGTCCTCGCCCGCGTGGTGAGCATGCCCTCGTGGGAGCGGTTCGAGCGCCAGCCGCAGGAGTACCGCGACAGCGTCCTGCCGCCGGAAATCACGGCGCGCGTGGCGGTCGAGGCCGGGGTGACGCTCGGCTGGGAGAAGTGGGTCGGGCCGCAGGGCGCGGTGGTCGGCGTCGATCGCTTCGGCGCGTCGGCTCCGTACCAGACGATCTACGAGCAGTTTGGCCTGACGCCTGCTGCCATTGCAGAGCGCGCGCTGGCGCTGGTCGAGCGCGTCTAACCAGTCACACGCGAAGAATCACGCGGCGCGGGATCGGATGGTCCCGCGCCGTTTTTTGTGGGCGTGCGTCGTGCATTTCCCTATCATCTGGCGTGGAGAGAACTTTCTATGCCTCCGGATGAAAGGAGCCAGCCATGCCGCAGAAAAGCCCAGTGCGCGAGCTACGCCTCGCGCTGACCGTCGAGAACTTTGACGAGCTGGTCCGTTTCTATCGCGATGTGCTCGGCCTGCCGGAAATCCAGTCGTGGGACGAGCCAACCGGGCGCGGCATGATCCTCGACGCGGGGCGCGCCACGCTGGAATTGCTGTCGCCCGATCAGACGGACCTGGTGGACCGGGTCGAGGTGGGGGAGACGGGCGTCTCCGGACCGGTGCGGCTCGCGCTGGAAGTCGAGGACTCGGTCGAGACGGCGCAGCGGTTGACTGATGCGGGCGCGGAGCATGTCGGGGGGCCGGTGGTCACGCCCTGGCAGCATCGCAACGTTCGCCTGCGCGCGCCGGGTGGAATGCAGATCACGCTGTTCACGGTGCTGAAAGAGGCGGAAGAAAGCTAAAGGCAGCGATCCGCTGTCAGGACAAACGAGGGCGTTCACGGGCGGAGCAAGCTCCGCCCCTACTTTGCGCGCCGCATTTCCCTCTAGCTGCTTTTCGCTGTTTTTAGCTATTTTGCGCTGTGCTTTGCTGTTCTTTGCTCAAAATGTCGCGCAAATGCTCGCGGCGGGCGGCTCCTGCCAGCGTTTCGAGCCGCCGCACGCCGAGGGGATCGATCTCCTCGCGCAGCAGGCGCAGGTCTTCGGCGGTGGGCGGCGGCGTTTCGTGCAGATCGGGCGCGATCGCCAGCTCAAAGCCGGTCTTCGCCTGCACCCGCTCGACCGTCACGCCGGGATGCAGCGTGATTAGCCGCATCCGCCCGTCCGCCCAATCGAACTGGCCGAGGTCGCTGACGAGATAGCGCGGACCGTGCCCGCTGCGGCGGTTCGGGCTGTGCCCCAGGCCGCTGACGAAATCCACGCGCGGCACAAACACCGCCCGCGAGTGGCGCGGTACGTAGAGATACAGCCGCTCGGAAAAGACGCTAACATCCGGCACGCCGCCCGAACCGGGCAGGCGCAAGCGCGGGCGGTCGTAGTGGCGGCCAATTGCGAGGTTGTTGGTGTTGCCCGCGGCGTCGATCTGCGCCGGGCGGAAAAACTCCTTCGGCGCGTAGGTGTGCAACAGGTCGGCGGCGATCGTCACGAAGCTGGCGTGGGACAGCGCCTTGCCGAGCCACAGCGCCTCAGCCGTCGCCAGACCGAGCGGCGCCCACTCCTGCACGATTCCCTGCCCGATGGCCGACGCGAAGACCGCGTTCGGCGCGTGCGTCCGTTTGGCGAGGATGTATCCGGCAGCGACCAGCGGCGTCGCCAGCCCGTGCGCGAGCAGTTCGCCGTCTTCGACCTGGCGGGCGATGCAAACGGCGATCAGCTCGTCGACGGTGTAATCGGTAGCAGGCTGCGAGTTCCCTGGCATGAGGCGCGATCAGTCGCGGCGGCGCCCGCCGAAGACCAGCATCGCGTAATAGAGCAGCGTCAGGATCGACGTGGCGACCGCGGCGACGTAGGTGAACGCAGCGGCGCGCAGCACGGCGTTGGCCCCGTCGCGGTCCTGCTCGGTGGCGATCAGCCCGCTCTGTTCCAGCATCCGCATCGCGCGGCGGCTGGCGTCCAGTTCTACCGGCAGCGTGACGATGGTGAACAGCGCCGCCCCGGCGAACAGGATCAGGCCGATGGTCGCCAGCCCGGTCGCGTTAAACAGCAGCCCCATGATGATCAGCGAGATGCCGATCGAAGGGCCGAATTGCGCGCTGGGGATCAGCAGGGAACGCAGACTCATCAGGGCGCTTCCTTGCTGGTGTTGCTGGACGTGCCCCAACTCGTGCGCGGCAACGGCCATCGAGGCGACGGACGGTTGCAGCGCGACGCTCTGCGACAGCCGGACGACGCCCTTCGTCGGATCGTAGTGATCGGTCAACTCGCCGCCGGTGACTTCCAGCGCGACCGGCTGGACTCCCCCACTTCGTATAAGAAGCTGCGCGGTCTGCTGCCCGTTCACGCCCTGGCTGTTGCGGATGTTGCCCCACTTCTGGTACGCGTTGCGCACGGCGGCCTGCGCCAGCCCCGTGATCACCAGCGTGGGCAGCATGACGAGGAGAATGTAATTCGGATCGAAGATCATGCACCACTCCTTTTCCCGACCATGCGTGCGGCGCTCTCCACACGCAGGCGGAGAGCGTCACACACAGATTTGTGATTCAGTTTTCGCCCATCTATTAATTATTACGGGCGGCAGGCGAGAACGTCTCGCCGGTTAAGGCCCGGCAGGCGCCTCGGGTACGGCAGCGGCGGGCGCGTCGACCCGGTTGTTATCCCCACGCGTCAGCACGTCGATCGCCGCCTGAAGCTGGTTGTCGTTCTCCAGGCCGCGCGTCGGGTCAAACGCGACTTCCACATCCGGCGTGATGCCGACATCGCTCACCGAATGGCCGTCGGGCGTGTACCAGCGCGAGATCGTGATCCGCACGCCGCCGCCGTTCGACAGCTCGCGCCACACCTGGACCGAGCCTTTGCCGAAGGTGGGCATGCCAACCACGGTCGCGCGGTCGCGGTCTTGCAGGGCGCCCGCGATCAGCTCGGAAGCGCTCGCGCTGCCCTGGTCGACCAGCACGACCATCGGCACTTTCGTCGCAACGGCGTTGCCGAGCGCCTCGTGTGTCAGCTCGCGGTCCGGGCCGCGCTCGAGCACGATCGGGCCGTCGGCAATGAAGGCGCTGGCGACGTCGATCGCGGTCGTCAGATAGCCGCCGGGGTTGGCGCGCACGTCGAGGATCAGGCCGTTGAGCGAGTCGGCGTTCATTTCGGCGAGCGCGTCACGCATCGCCTGGCCGGTGCTGAACTCAAACTGGTTCAGCCGCAGATAGCCGATATTCCCGTCGAGGATTTCCCACGTCACGCTGGCGACCTTGATCTGATCGCGGATGACCTCGAACTCCAGTAGATCGGTCGTGCCGGGGCGGCGGATGCCCAGCCGGACAACCGTCCCCGCCGGGCCGCGCACCTTCGCGATGATCTCATTCTGCCCCAGGCTGGTGACGTCCTCGCCGTTCACTTCGACGATCGTGTCGCCGGGCAGCAGACCTGCCACTTCAGCCGGGGAGCCGGGCATGATCGACACCAGCTCCAGCCCGCCGATCGTCTCGTTCAGGCGGACGGTCGCGCCGATCCCTTCGTACGCGCCGCTCATCGACTCGTTGACCCGCGCGAAGGTTTCGGGGTCCATGTAGTCGGTGTGCGGGTCGCCCAGCGAGCCGAGCATCCCGCGCAGCGCGCCTTCCATCAGCGCCTGATCATCGATCGGATCGACGTAGTTTTCGTGCAGCAGGGTCCACGTTTCCCAGAAAGGCTCGAACAGCACCTCGGTATTATCCGGCTGCCCGTTGTCCTGGGCGCTGGCCGGGCGCCGGTCCGCCGCACCGAGCGCGTACCCTGCCAGGAACAGGGTCGCAAACAGCGCCAAGACGGCGCTGAGAACGATCAAATTGCGGAGAAAATTTGCACGCCTCATGGTGAGGACTCCGTTCAACAGCGGCGATTTGTAAGATTATACTCACGAATGAGCGTGATTTGATAAGTAATGCGTTAATTTTCTTGAGACAGCGCGGCGCGGTAGGCTTCGAATTCGCCCGCCGAGCAGGCGTCGAGGTAGCGCAGCAACTCGTCGCCCGCAATCGGGTAGTGGGGATAGCATGAGGTCGGCCAGGCGCCGCGCGGCGCTTCGACCACGTGATGCGTCAGCGCGCCGGGGAGATCAGCTTCGTCTAGCCGCTCGACGACCGTCTCGGCGGTGACGATCACCGTATCTGCGATCACCGCCAGCTCCAGGTCGATGCCGAGGTTTTTGTTGAGGCGCACGTTCCCCTGACGGTCCGCCGCCAGGGCATGTATCACCGCCACATCAGCGCCGATCGCGGGGAAGGCGACTACTTCTTCGCCATTGTACGGATCGGGGATGGTTCGCACGTCGGGGCGCACGGAGAGCAGGTCTGTGCCGAGCCAGGCGCGCGAAGGCATGAACGGCACGCCCGCCATCTTGGCGCGGATGCCAAACGCGAGACTCGCCTCGGTTTCTTCGATCACGGCGCAACGCCCGGCCTGGACTGCCGCCGTGAACATTGGCGCGAACCCGAACGCTTCCAGCCCGAAATAGCAGGTGCGCGTTTGGCTGACCATTCCCGCGCCGACGAGCAGATCGGACTCGTACCCGGCGGTGATGGCGAGCAGCGTCAGGTCGCGGGGCGGATCGGGGCGGCGCAGCAGCGCGCGAACGAAGGCAACTGGGCGGCGGTAGAGCATGTTTCCGCCGAGCGCCAGCGTGTGACCGGACTGCACCAGCGCGGCGGCCTGGTCCAGTGAGATCACACGGTCGGCGTGTGGAGTGTGGCGAGGGCTCATGCGGTGGCGTCCAATGTCCGATTCTGTGAACCTGTCGAAATTAGTTGACAAATGGAATACACGCCGGGGGAACCTCACCCCTTAACTCCCGGCCCCTTTTCCCTCTCCGTAAACGGAGAGGGAAAAGGGGTGAGGTTTCGCGCGCTGACGCATACGCTCGTTGCTTTCAAAAGATCTCCTGGGTGAAAAACAGCCAGGCTACAGGATAGCCTGTAACCTGGCTTGGAATCGCGATTCAGCGGGCCGATCAGTCGCTGTGACGGTCTTCGATCGGCGTCCAGGGCAGATCGACCGGGCCGACGTAGTTGCCGCGCGGGCGGATCAGCCGGTTGTCGTTCCACTGCTCGATGATGTGCGCGGACCATCCGGCGATGCGCGACATGGCGAACAGCGGAGTCATCATGTCCGTCTCGATCCCGATCGCGTCGAGGACGATCGCGCTGTAGTAATCGACGTTGGCGTACAGTTTCCGCTCGATGAAGTACGGGTCTGCCATGGCAAGCTCTTCAAGCTGCTCCGCCACGTCCAGCAGCACGCACTTTTCTTTCTCACCGCAGATGGCGTTGGCATGCGCCTTGAGGATCGCGGCGCGCGGATCGGGCGCCTTGTAGACGCGGTGCCCGATGCCCATGATGCGGCGGCCCTTCCCCTTGACCTCGGTTTCGAACCACTCGCGGACGCTGGGCGCCTCAGCCACTTCGCGGAACATCCGCATCGCAGCTTCGTTCGCGCCGCCGTGCTTCGGCCCCTTCAGCGAGCCAATCGCCGCGACGATCGCGCTGTACATGTCGCCCTCGGTGCTGGTCACGACGCGGCTGGTGAACGTGCTGGCGTTCATGCCGTGATCCGCCAGCAGGACGAGGTACACGTTGAGCGCGGCCACTTCCGCCTTGCCTGGCTCCTCGCCGTGCAGCATCCACAGGAAGTTCGCCGCCAGCCCCAGGTCATCGCGCGGGGCGATGGGCTCTTTCCCTTCGCGAATGCGCCCCCACGCCGCGATGATGGTCGGGATCTTCGCCGTCAAGCGCAGGGCCTTGCGATAGTTCGCGTCCTGGCTGTTATCTTCGGCGGCGGGGTCGTTGAGGCCAATGTGGGAAACAGCGGTCCGCAGAACGGCCATCGGGTGCGCGTTCGGCGGATAGAGCTTCATCGTTTGCAGCACGCTCGGATGCAGCGTCATCTCTTCGTGCAGCCGGTGCTGTAGCCGCTCAAGCTGCGTCTTGGTCGGCAGGGAGCCGTACCACAGCAGGAAGATCACCTCTTCAAACGAGGCGTGTTCGGCCAGATCGCGAATATCGTAGCCGCAATAAATCAGCTTGCCGATATCGCCGTAGACTTTGCTGAGACGCGTGTCTGCTATGACAACGCCTTCGAGACCCTTCTTTTGCTCTTCTGCCATTACCATAGGAGCTCCTAAAGATAAGCTGTGGGAAGCCGGTAAACAAAAAGCGCTCCCCCAGGGTTCCAATGCGAGAAGTATGTTGGGGTTGCTAATAGAACCTGCTATGGAGCTGGGGATAAAACGGCATGCACTGTGACAGCAGGGCAGCGCCGGGCAAGCTTGAACATAGCAAATTCTGCGCTACAGTATAGCACTGTGGTATTTTGGCAACAAACGAATTGTGCCAACTGTCGCAAACTGGTAGCCTGCGGGCTGCCGGCACGACGGATATATGGCGAATTGGTTTGTTCAGCGTATCATTGTTGGGAACCGCTCCCAACGGTTGCTGGACACACAGAACGAGTTTTTTTCGCTGCTTGGAGGCAAGACTGTCATGACATCACTGGTTTACACAGTGAATGAGACCTTGCGCTATCGTGGCAAGGTCGGGCAGTGGGCCTGGGTTCTACACCGGATTGCGGGCCTGGGCACACTGTTGTTTTTAGTCCTGCACGTCATCGATACCTCGTGGGCCGCATTTTTCCCGGACCTGTACGCGCAGGCGATCCGCGAATACCAGTC
>CBINGT010000097.1:0-10096 GCA_966250245.1 uncultured Anaerolineae bacterium | reverse complement strand
CCCTGTTGTGCTCAATAGGAGCGAGTATAACAGCTAACGCGGAGCGAAAAACAGCGAAAAGCAGCAAAGTGCAGCTAAATAATTGTGCTGTAACCCGGGAAACCTCACCCCTTAACCCCCGGCCCCTTTTCCCCTCTTCGTTTACGGAGAGGGGCCAGGGGTGAGGTTTTTCGCGCATTACCCTAGATAGCTTGTGTAAATCCGGCAAAAAGCAGCAAAAAAACAGCGGGAAACCGGTCTGGCGTCCCGCTGCGTGATAGCTTTTCTCTGCTCTACAGCTTTTGTACTGCTGCCCTTAGCCCTTCACGATCTCGTCATAAAGCTGGCGCGTCTCGCGCGAGGGCTGGATACCGAACATCTTATCAAGCGTGCGCTCTAGCAGACGGAACTGTGCGACGGCGTCCTCGCGGCGGCCTTGCTCCCGATAGATATTCATTACATCGCGATGCACGTCTTCCCAGTCGGGTTTTTCGCGCAGCGCGCGCAACAGATAGCCTTGCGCCAGTTCAAGCTCGCCCTGGCGGCGGTGATAGCGGCCCAGGCCGATCAGCGCCTGCGCGTACATGTTCTGTAGCTCGTCGCGCCGCTCTTGCACCCACGGCAATTGAATGGCGGGCAGGAAGTGCGCGCGGTAGGTCTGCACGGCGAGCGCCCAGTTTGCCGGGGCGCTTTCCTCGTTTTCCATCGCCTCGCGGACGGCGTTCTCGAAGATGTGCGCGTCGTAGTGGACCTGGATCTTGGGCGAGGGGATGTAGAAGCCGCCGGAGTATTGCGTGAGCTCAAAGCCGAGGCGCTCGCTGATCTTGCGCTTGGTGACGTGGAAGACGTTTGTCGCTTCCTTGACCGACATCTTCGGCCAGAAGACCTCGAAGATTTGGTCGCGCGTCACCATTGGATGATCGACGAAGAAGTAGAACAGGTGCCGCGGAAGAGAGCCGTCCCAGCTTTTGACCGGGCGCCCGTTGGCGTAGACGTGCCCGCCAGACAGCGCGTACACCTCAAGCTGATCGCGCCGCTCCTCATCGCCAAAGATGCTGCCGCCAATCGCTTCTTCTGCGCCGACTACAACTGCGTCCCCCGCTAGCACGAGGTCGTTCCACGGCTGCAGGCGCAGCAGGCGCGCGTTGATGACGATCTGAGCGTGATCCGGTAGCTCGGCGGGCAGCGCGCGGAAGAACCGGTCTACTGTCTTCGATGGTTGGATGCGATCGAACGCATCGAGGATCAACACAAAACGCTCGCGGCGCGCTTTCTTGAGGTCGGCTCCGAACGCCGCGGCGAGGTCTTCCGCCTTGCTGCGCTTTTTCAGGGCGTCGCGCGTCTGCGCGCCAAACCCCTCGGGGAAGCCAGGTTCCTCGATCATGCGCCGCAGCCATGCTTCTAGCGTGCTTTCCGCTTCGGTCAGGCTGTAGTAGATCGCGTTGGATCCGTAATGCTTCAAGAACATCGCCACCAGGGCAGCCTGTCCGCGATGGCGTGGATAAACGATCGCGATCCGCTTGCCTTCGATCTGTTGCTCGAAGTGCTCAAACGGTACTTCCGCTACATGCTCAACCACTGACTGAGTCATAAGGTTCCCAATCCCCACAGTTTGAACACCTTCCAGTATCACTGTCGCACTCCTATATTCCGTCCCAGGTGTGAGGACGGGCTGTGCGCCAGCCGTACCGCGAAAGCTCCACAGCCCGGAATCTAAAAAGCTCACAATCGCGCAAGAGGCTATAGCTCAGCCAGCTCTGCGCGCCTGCGAGCATCTTCTCCCCACTACCGTTTATTCGTCCCCGCGTAATTATCAGTGCAAATGGTTGCTTTGTCAATATCCCAACAGCACAGATAAGAGACAACTTTTGCTTATATGTTTAATTTCCAGATACAGCTATTATTACCCACTTTCTGAGAACTCTAATAGCCTCTAACACCCCTGAACTTACCGCTGAAGCCTGGAACAGGCTATAATGCTCGCAGCGTTGTCGTAGCGGAAAGAACGGAGAGCATTATGCGCCGTTGGCTGCTCAGCCTATCTCTGCTCGCGCTGCTAGTGGCGCTGGCCGCCTGCCAGCTCGCCGATCCAGCGCCGGAGCCGTTGCCCACGCTGGTCGACATCGCCGCGTTGCCCACGACGGACTTCCTCACCCAGAATGCGCCGCCGGTCGGGTTCGACGTGGTGAGCTTCGATCCGCTGGACCGCACGCTCAGCGCGCGCCTGGGTTGGGCGTACACGATTACCGGCGAGTTTGAGGGCACCTTCGCCGACACGGGCGAGCCCGCCGAAGGCGACTTCACGCTCCAGGTGTGGGCGGACGAACTAGGCGATGCGCGCCGCGCGATCCTCGAAGTCGAAGGTCTGGCCCTTGCGCCGCAGGAATATGTGCGGCTGGAAGGCGTGCGCCTTATTAATGATACGTACATGGTGGACATTAATGGTCAGTGCTCGGCCGGAGACGAGGGGACGTCGGTGGTGGCTGATCTGTCCGCCGGGCAGTTGATCGGCGGTGTGGCGCGCGCCGTTCCGACCGGCCACCGCGACACGGTCGACGATGTGCCGGTCTGGCAATACACCTTCGCGCCGGAAGACCTGCGGCTGGCAGCCGTACGCGGGGATGAGAATAGCGAGGTGCACGTCGAGGCGGATCTGTGGGTCGCGCCAGGGGCGAACGCCGTCGCGTGGTTTGAGGCGTCGGTTGATGTGACGAACGCCCGCGTGCTGACCGCCGAGCGTCCGGTTAGCGGGACGCTCTATCTGCGCTACGATCTCGATCTCACGCAGATCGATGCGCGCCCGAACATTTCCATTCCGCACGGCTGCTAAAATGCAGGGAGCAGGCCGTTGGGAACGGGCCGATCAGCGCTGGGCGACCAGTCTCCATGCCCACTCCCAACTGATCGCTTGCGCTGCTTGGCTTAGGCGGAGCGGCGCAGTATAATTGCGCACAATCTTTAGCAGCTTAGCACCCGCGAATAATCGAGATCAAGGCCCGCGCTTCACAGCCAGGGAGAAGGACGTATGCGCGTTTCCGTCTTGCAGGAAAACCTTTACAGAGGTCTTAGCATTGTCAGCCGGGCGATACCTAGCCGGCCATCGCTGCCCATTTTGTCCAATGTGCTGATGATGACCGAAGACGCGCGACTCCGGCTCTCGGCCACCAATCTCCAGCTTGGAATCACCGTCTGGATCGGCGCTAAGGTCGATCGCGATGGCTCGATCACCCTGCCCGCGCGCACGTTTCAGGACCTTGTCGCCACGCTCCCGCCGGAGCGCGTGGACATGGACCTCGACGAGCGCAGCCTGACGCTTCACCTCGACTGCGCCGGAAAGATAGCCAACATCAAGGGCATGGACGCCGTCGAGTTCCCCCAGATTCCTGAGTTCGAGGCGGACCGCGCGATCAGCGTCCGGGGCGACGTGTTCAAAGAGATGATCGAGCAGGTCGTCTTTACCGCCGCGAAAGAGGAAAGCCGCCCGGTGCTGGCCGGGGTGCTGATGCGGTTCGAAGGCGACGTCTTCACCATGGCGGCGGCAGATGGCTATCGCCTGTCGGTGCGCACCACCCAGCTTGAGTTTAGCGTTGGGGATCGCGCGCCGGAGCCGTTCATCGTGCCCGCGCGGACGCTTCAGGAGCTGGGGCGCATTATCAGCGACGATGACGACGAGGTGTTGATCTCGCTGCCGGACGGTCGCGGTCAGGTGATGTTCAGCCTGAACAGCGTGCTGGTCGTTTCGCAATTGATCGAGGGCAAGTTCCCCGATTACGAGGCAATCATCCCGCGCCGCTACGAGACGAGCACCATGGCCTACACCAACGAACTGCTCGCCGCGTGCCGTAGCTCTGAGGTTTTCGCCAAAGACTCGGCCTACACCGCGCGCGTGCTGATCGAGCCGAGCAGCAGCCCCAACATGCCCGGGCAGGTGATCGTCGCCGGGCAGTCGCAGGAGAAGGGCGACGCGCAGGCGCCGCTCGAAGCGACGATCGAAGGCACGGCCATCGAGATTTCGTTCAACATCCGCTACCTGATCGACGTGCTGAATGTGATCCGCGAGGATCGCGTCGTGCTGGAAACCAGCGGCCCGACCGCACCGGGCGTCGTGCGCCCTGCCGGACGCGACGATTTCATTCACGTCATCATGCCCATGTCGACAGGGCGTTAGCGGGCATTTTCGAGATTGCTCATGGGTCCGGCTCGGAGTCCCTCCGGCCGGATTTTTTCTGCCCGGCATCCGGTCGGGAAATCGTGCTAAAACCTGTGTGTAACCGGACAGTGCATTCCAGGGAGTGAGGAGCTATGCGATACCGCCGCGTGGGGGATTCCGGGCTGAGAGTTAGCGCGCTGAGCCTGGGGGGCTGGACGACGTTCGGCATGAGCGTTTCCGATCCTGAGCAGACACGCGCCTTGATCACGACGGCTTATGACAACGGCATCAATTTCTTCGACATTGCAGACAGCTATGGCCGGGGCGCAGCCGAGCGCGCAATGGGCGAGGTCTTCAAAGAATTCCCGCGCAACACGCTGGTCATTTCGAGCAAGGTCTACTGGCCGATCAGCGACGACGTGAACGACCGCGGCCTGTCGCGCAAGCACATCATGGAGAGCATCGACCGCTCCCTGCGCAACATCGGCACCGACTACCTGGATCTCGACTTCTGCCACCGCTACGACACCGAAACGCCGACTGAGGAAACCGTCCGTGCGATGGACGACCTGATCCACCAGGGCAAAATCCTCTACTGGGGCACAAGCGAGTGGACCGATGAGCAGATCCAGGAAGCGTTGGACATCTGCGAAGATTACGGCCTGTATCGCCCGATTGTCGAGCAGCCGCAGTACAACCTGCTCCACCGCCAGCGGGTCGAGGAAACGATCCTGCCGCTGGCCGAGGAAGAAGGGATCGGGCTGGTGGTGTGGAGCCCGCTCGGCGGCGGACTGCTGACCGGCAAGTATGACAACGGGCTGCCCGAAGACAGCCGCCTGGCGCGCAACGAGTCGATGGCGCAGAGCATGCTGCGGGAAGAGGTGCTCGACGCGGTGCGCCAGCTTAAGCCGATCGCGGACGAGCTGGGAATCACGCGGGCGCAGCTTGCGATTGCGTGGGTGCTGCGCCAGCCGGGTGTCAGCAGCGCGATCACCGGTGCGACGAAGATCAGCCAGCTTGAAGAGACGTTGAAGGCGGTCGAGGTCGAGCTTGACGCGAGCGTGCTGGAGCACCTCGACGAGCTGTTCCCGGCGCGCGTCTCGGCCTGATACCGTTTCACCTGCCGCTTGAATCGAAGAACCGGACCTAGCGTCCGGTTCTTTTCATTGGAAGAGTCTGCGGCTGCTGCGCGCTAGTGCTCGGACTTGCGGACGTTTCGGAGCCACGCCTGCGCGGCCTCTCCACCCAGGATGATCAGGTTGCGGGGCTGGCCGGGTTGCACAACGGAGTCCGGCTCTCCGATCAGAATATCTGTAGAGTTGCTGTCAACTTCCAGCAGGGTCCAGTGCAAATACGGCTCGATCTGACGGGTCAGATCGGTCAGTGAGCCATCTTGCTGATCGCCTTGCGGCCTCGGCTGAAGCTGTAAGCGACGCGCCGAGGGAAACCTCGAATTTAAGGTGCCCAATACTTTGTCTCCGAGAGGTGAATAGAGGATGTGTGACGCAGCATACCCCCGGTGCAGCGTGCACCTGCGGCAGAAGACCGCAACCTCATTATAACCCATTACTCTCCGATCACAATAACGTGAATGGCTGCTCTTACAGAGCCTCAGACTTTTGGCCGATTGACAAGCTCCGGCCATATTGCGTATAGTATCGGCATGGACGAGCGACGTTGGATCGGACGCGCCTCGATGCGCATGGCGAGCTTGCCGTGGTCGGAATCTCTCCGGCGACGGCGTTGCGCGTGCGCCTGACGCGCCCGCCCGTCGCCCACCGGCCCGGCAAGCAAACCGTCGAACTTTTCGGCGGTTTTTTGTTTGTGGTGAGGGAAACGGCCCGTTGTTACAATTCGTCCGGGTCTGCGGACCGCGAGCCTCTAAGAAGGGACCTGACATGCCTGAGTACATCCACGTTTCAGTCGCCTGGCCCTATGCCAACGGAGACATGCACGCAGGGCATCTGGCCGGGGCGTATCTTCCGGCGGACATCTTCGCGCGCTACCATCGCCTGAAGGGTAATTATGTGATGATGGTGAGCGGCTCAGACGCGCACGGCACGCCGATCACCGTCGAGGCTGACCGACTGAACCTCTCGCCGCGCGAAGTCTTCGAGCACTATCACCGTCGCTTTCTCGAAACCCAGCAGCGGATCGGTATCAGCTACGATCTGTTCACACACACCGACACCGAGAACCATCACCGCGTCGCGCAGGATGTGTTTCTCAAGCTGCTGGAAGGCGGCTATCTATTCCGCCAGACACAGCGCCTGCTCTACAGCGAAACCGAGCAGCGCTTCTTGCCAGACCGTTACGTCGAGGGAACCTGCCCGGTGTGTGGCTACGAGCAGGCGCGCGGCGACCAGTGCGACAACTGCGGCTCGCTGCTCGACGCGACCGACCTGATCAACCCGCGCAGCAAGATCGACGGCAGCACGCCTGTGATCCGCGAAACCGAGCACTACTTCTTCGACCTGCCCGCCTTCAGCGAGCGGTTGATCGAATACCTGAGCGACAACAAAGATCACTGGCGGCCCGCCGTGCTGAACGTCTCGCGCAACAAGGCGAAGGAATTGCTGCCCCGCCCGATCACGCGCGACATCGCCTGGGGGATCCCCGTCCCGCTTGAGGGGTGGGAGACCAAGCGCATGTACGTCTGGTTCGAGGCGGTGATGGGCTATCTGACCGCCAGCATCGAGTGGGCGAAAAACACCGGCCAGCCCGACGCCTGGAAGCGCTGGTGGTACAACCCCGACGCCAAGCTATACAACTTCATCGGCAAGGACAACATCGAGTTCCACACCATCATCTGGCCCGCAGAGCTGATGGGGATCGATGGGCTGTACGCGGAAGGCGATGGCATCCCGATCTCGCTGCCGTACGACGTGCCTGCCAACGAGTTCATGAACATCGAGGGGCAGCAGTTCTCCAAGAGCCGCAACTGGGCGATCTGGCTGCCGGACATTCTCGACCGCTACGATCCGGATGCGATCCGCTACTACGTGGCGATGACCATGCCCGAAACGCGCGACTCCGACTGGAGCTGGGACGGCTTCGTCACGCGCAATAACACCGAGCTTCTGGCCGCGTGGGGCAACCTGGTCAATCGCGTGCTGAAGTTCGCGGTGAAGCACTTCGAGGGCCGCGTGCCGGAGCCGGGCGAGTTGCGCGACATCGACCGCGAGATTCTCGAAAAAGTCGAGGGCGGGTTCGAGCGGATCGGCGGGCTGCTGGAAGCGGTCCGCCTGCGCGATGCGCTCAGCGAGACGATGGCGCTGGCCCGCGAGGTCAATGGCTATCTCGATCGCGCGCCGTGGTTCAAGGTGATCAAGGACGATCGCCAGGCCGCCGCGACGACGATCTACACCGCGCTGCGCTGCATCGACAACCTGAAGACGCTGTTCGCGCCCTTCTTGCCGTTCTCGTCGCAGCGGGTGCACGAGTTCCTCGGGTATGACGGGCGGCTATTCGGGGAGATCCTGATCCAGACGTTCCACGAAACCGAGCGCTCGCACCCCGCGCTGACCTACGACGCGACCGGCGCGATCGGGCGGTGGGAGCCGAGCGCGCTTCCGGCAGGTCAGGCGTTGCGCGAGCCGGAGGCGTTGTTCCGCAAGCTGGAGCCGGAGCTGATCGATGCCGAGCGGGCGCGGCTCGGGCAGCCGCGTGAGGCCGAGACGGAGCCTCGCCGCAGCTAGCTACGGACGGTCACGATGACGCGCCGACGGGCAGTGGAACCTCACCCCTTAACCCCCGGCCCCTTTTCCCCTCTCCGCGCGCGGAGAGGGGCCAGGGGTGAGGTTTTTCGTGAGATCTGGGTTGGCTACCCCCTACCAGGGGGACGTTTCGGTCGCCGGGTCCGATGACACGCCGAGTCGAACGAAGCCTGTTGGTTGCGGTGCTGCTGGCGTATGGCGCGCTGGCGGCGCTTTACGCGATCCGCACGCCCGATTGGCAGGCGCCCGACGAACCGGCGCACGTCAACTACATCCGCCAGATCGCGGAAAACGGCGCCCTGCCGGTGCTGGAACCGGGCGACTGGCAGCAGGAGTATCAGGAAGAACTGACGGCGAGCGGCTTCGACCCCGCGCTATTGGGGCGGCTGGAGACGGTCCAGTATGAGGACCACCAGCCGCCGCTCTATTACCTGCTGCAAGCGCCCATCTACGCGGCGACCGGCGGGGACCTGCTTGCGCTGCGGCTGGTGTCCGTGACGCTCGGCGCGGGGGTTGTGCTGGCGGCGTGGGCCGTGTTGCGCGCGCTGTTTCCGGAGCGTCCCGCGCTGGCGCTGACTGGCGCGGCGTTTGTTGCGTTCCTGCCACAACACCTCTCCATCCTCGGCAGCGTGAGCAACGACCCACTGGCGGAGCTGATCGTCGGGCTGACGCTGCTGGTCGCCGTGCGCTACCTGCGTGGCGAGGCGCGAGGCGCGTCTCCGGCGCTGCTCGGCGGGCTAGTCGGGCTGGCGCTGCTAACCAAGACGACGATCTACTTCCTCGGGGGAATTGCGGTCGTGACCGTGCTGCTCCGCTGGCGGCGCGAGCGCTGGCCCTGGCAAGTGGCGGCGCGACAACTGGTGGCGGTGCTGGTCCCCGCGTTGATCCTCGGCGGCATGTGGTGGGCGCGTAACCTCAGCACGTACGGCGGGCTGGACTTTACCGGGCTGGATCGTCACGACGAGGTGACGGTCGGCCAGCCGCGCACCGCCGAGTACATCGACGAGGTGTACGGCGGCAGCTTCGGGCGCTATCTTGAAGCGTTCCTCGCCACGACGTTCCGCAGCTTCTGGGGGCAGTTCGGATGGATGGCGCTGATCATGCCGCGTTGGGCGTACGCCGCGTTTGCGCTGTTTTCGCTCGGCGTGCTGGCGGGCGCGGCGCTGTACGTCCGGCAGGCACGCTGGCCCGGCGCGTTGAGCGGCCCGCAGCGCGACGGGCTGGTCCTGCTGGCGCTGACGCTCGGCTTTGTCCTTGCTGCGTATTTGCTGTACAACGTGACGTTTGTGCAGTTCCAGGGGCGCTACCTCTACCCGGCGCTGATCCCGCTGGCGCTGCTGGTCGCGATCGGGCTGGCGGGGTGGGCGCAGCCGCTCCCCGCTGTGGCGCGCGGGCTGGCGCCGGTGGTGCTGATGTTCGCGCTGGCGGCTTTCTCGCTCTATGCGCTGGAATGGGTGATTACGCCAAATTTGCCTGCGTGGTAGCCTGCAGGAAGGGAACCTATGACCGAGCACGCCGAACTACGGCCCGGATTGACTGGCGAGGCATCCACCACCGTCTCCGAGGCGCAGACCGCGATCGCCCTTGGCACCGGGACGGTCCGCGTTTACTCGTCGGCAGGGCTGGTCGCGTTGCTGGAAGCGGCGGCGGTCGCCGCGCTGGATGGCGCGCTGCCGCCGGGAAAGACGACAGTCGGCACGCGGCTGGACGTGCGCCATACCGCCGCGACGCCGGTTGGCATGGCGGTGAGAGCGCGGGCGACGCTGCAAGAGGTCGACGGGCGGCGGCTGGTGTTCGCGGTCGAGGCGTGGGACGCGGTCGAGCCCATCGGCTCGGGCACGCACGAGCGCTTCATCGTGGACGCAGAGCGTTTCGAACAGCGCGCCGCCGCCAAACAGCCCTGAGCGCGATCTCCTTATGCTGCTGACGTGGGCTCAGGCCCGCGCAGACTCCGCAGCCACACCCTCAGCCGCGTCACGCCGAGCGCCAGCAGGAACATCACGCCCCAGACGCCGATCTGAGCGGGAATGTTGTGCGCGAAGATGAAGTAGTTGTCGGCGGACGGGATATATCCCTCGTCAATGCTGAAAAACAGGTAGTGGACAAGCGGCATGAACAGATACTGCACGCTGGCATAGCCGGCGAATAGCGTGATCGCCGTTGGTATCTGTAGCTTGCGGCGCCAGGTGGTGATCACGCTGTTGATGGTGAGCAGTATCACGCCGATCATGGCGACCACAAGATAACTTGT
>CBINGT010000096.1:0-10106 GCA_966250245.1 uncultured Anaerolineae bacterium | reverse complement strand
CCGCCGGTCAGTTGCCTGAGGGTCTTCCCGCCATCCTCAGTAAAATCCTGCTCGACCAGCCGCCGCACGCGCCGCAAGATCGACGCCTGCTCGTACTGCCACACGGCGGACGGACGGAAGCCGAACGTCTCCGGCGCGCGGGCGAACACATCCGCCGCGGCCGATTCGAGCAGTTCGAGCGCGCGCGGCAGGTTCTCCGGCACGATCGCCAGCCCCTCGCGCTGAACAGCGCCATAGGTGCGCTCCAGAATGTCGTGGTAGATCAGGCCAAGCTGAAGCTGATCGTACCCTTCTTCCGGCTCCTTCAACTCTTCCAGGCCGAGCAGCCGCCGCGCGAAGAACCGAAACGGGCACTGCCCCAGTTCGTTAAGCTGCGAGGCGCTCCACATCCGGTCCGCGCCAAGTTCTGCCGCCGCCCACTCGACCAGCGCCGGATTGCTCAACCGCCCCACGTACCGGTCGAACGGAACGCGCGGGTCCTCGCGCCGGGCTTCGAGCGTCCGCCCGCGCAAAACGTTGCGCCACGCCGGATCGCCAAGCAGGGCGTTGTGCGCGGCAAGTGCCTCGTCGCACTCAGGCGAGCCGCTCGCCAGCAGGGTCGCGGCAGCGACGGCGACCTCACCGGGCGTCGCTGCCTGCGCCAGCGAGGGCGCCGCCCCAAGCGGGATCCGCTCGCGCTGCTCCGGCGGGATGTCCAGCGACGCGACCACCGCATTCCAGAATGGCGACGCGGGAACCGGCGCGCCCGCGTCGTCCACGGTGTAGCGGCTAAGGGTCAGCATCTGCCGCGCCAGCCCGATCGCCTGGTAGAACAGGCTGAAATCGTCGGCTTGCTCGGCTTGCGAGCGCAGCGCGATCCCGGCCTTCGCAAGCTCAATCCGCTCGCCCTCATGGTGCAGGTCGGCGTGCGACTGCGGCGCGGGGAAGACGCCTTCCGCCAGCCCCAGCAGATAGACGTGCTCGTGCGGCAGGCCGCGCACCTCGTGGACGTCCGTCGCCAGCACGCGCCCGACGCGGCTCATCCCACCCGGCGGCGTCACCGTCGCGTGCGCCAGCGCGAGGTCGAGTTCCCGGCGGAACGTCTCCCACTCCATCGGCTGGCTTGCCACCCCGTCGATTAGAGCGTGCACGGCGCGCATCCCCGCCAGCAGATCGCGGAACGCGCACAGCGCCAGCAGATCGCGCGTCACCTGTGCGCCGTCGTGCGCGGCGCGGACCTGCGCCACCAGCCCCATGTGATCGCGCGGCTCTGGCGGGGACGTGTCTTCGTCTTCCCCTTCGGCGCGCGCTTCGATCGCGGCGTCGGGGTCAGGACCGGCCAGCTCCTCAATCCAGCGCAACAGTTCGTCCAACGTGCCCGAAGCTGGCGGCGTGATGCGGTCGAACCATGCGTCAAGCGCGTCCGCCAGCGCCGCGTGATCGACTGGCGCGCCGTCGCGCGGATCGCCATCCTCGTCTTCGGCTGGGCGCACGGCGGAGCGCACCGCCTCGATCCACGCTTTCCGCCCGCGCACGACCTGCTGCTCCATACTGATCTCTGCCAGCGCCGCGACCGCCGCCTCGTCCAGATGGGGCGGCGCGAGGTACGGACTGCGCAACACGTCGAGCACGTTGCGGCGCGGGAAATCCATCGCGGCCAGGTCGATCAACGCCAGCAGCGCGGCGAGCGCCGGATTTTCGCGCAGCGGAAGCGCCTGCCGCACGACCAGCGGCACGCCATACGCCTGCGCCGTGGCGCGCAGCGCGCCCGCGTACGTCGTCAGATCGCGGGCAATGATCGCGATGGCGTCGGGCGGCGTCCCGTCGAGCAAGCGCCGCTTAACGCGCCGCAGCACTGCGCTGACCTCGCGCTCTACGTCCGGCGCCTCGATCAGCTCGACGGCGTCCCCGGCGGGCGCCTGCACGGGCGACAGGTCAAACACCGTGTCGATCAGGTGTTGAAGCGGCTCGACGCGGCCGCAGCCCTCGCCGGGAACGGTTTCGACCCGCCACAGATCCGGCCCGGCGTCCAGCAGGCGCTGGCGCGTCTCGACAAAGCGCCGGAAGCGCGGCGCGCGCGCGTCGTCCACCTGCGTCAGCGTGACGATGGTGCGGCCGATCCGCTGGGCGAGCGCGGTCAATAGCTCGACGTGCAGCCGGTTGAACTGGTCGAACCCGTCCGCTACCAGCATCTGCACGTCGTCGGTGCGGGCGGAGCCGTTCTGGACGTGTTCCAGCGCCAGCCACCCCGCGCCGTGACTGTCCACCAGATTGCGGTCGCGCAGGAACCGCTGGTAGGCGTCATAGATCAGCGCCAGATCGCGGTCTTTGGCGCCGCGACTGGCGGCCACGTCGAGATACTTTTCGGGAGGAACCAGCTCCTGCTTCAGATCGCTGACCAGCCGCCCCACCCACGACACAAACCCCGGCGTCCCGGCGATCGGGCCGAAAAGCTCCAGCCGCCCCTCGGCGTTCAACTGCTCGATCACGCGGCGCAGGACGTGCGTGCGCGCGGTGGCGTGGATCAGGTGCTGGGGGTCGTTCGCGCGATCGAGCACGCGCAGATAGAGGTCCGCAAACGTGAAAAATTCGACCCCGAACAACACGCCGTCGCGGCTGGTATCCAGCAGCCGCTGGCGAAAGGAAACGACTTGCGCGCTGCTCGCCAGCAGTACCCAGATCGGGCGAAAGCCGCTGCCGAAACGCCGCCGCTCCAGAATTTCGTCGATGACGGCCTGCGTCTTGCCGCAACCCGCTCCGCCCACCCACAGCGAGGCGTCCGGCGACGGGGGAATGTCTGCGAATAGGTCTGTGGGCATCGTGTCCTCCCGCGCGCCAGTGTAGTAGAGAGCGGCGGATCGGGCAAACAAGGCACGCGCAAAATAGTTCAAAAAACGCTGACTTGACACGACGGCGCAACTCGTGGCACGATTATCGAAACGCTTCGACTATGCGTTTCGATGAACAGATTTCGCTGTATTGACTTTGCCGTAAAGACTTGATGCGCTGAGAGCTTCCTATGCCCACCATGACCGACGTTGCCCGCCGCGCGGGCGTTTCCGTGAGCACGGTGTCGTATGCCCTGAACGGGACGCGCCCTATTTCCGAGGCGACGCGGCAGCGCATCTTCGCGGCGATTGACGAGCTTGGCTACAAGCCGCATGCCCTGGCGCGCGGCTTGGCGAGCAAGCGCAGCCGCCTGATCGCCCTGCTCTTTCCGGCCTCGGAGCGCGGGCTGGGCTACACCGAGCTCGAATTCGTCACAAGCGCGGCGATGGCCGCCACCGAGAACCAGTACAACCTCGTGCTGTGGTCGTATGACGTGCACGACCTGGACGATCTGCACCAGTTGATCCGGCAGCGGCTGGTGGATGGCGTGGTCGTCATGGAAGTCCACGAGCACGACGAGCGGATCGGCCTGCTGCGCTCGCTTGAGTTTCCATTCAGCATGATCGGGCGCTGTGCGGGCGCGGACGACCTTGACTACGTCGACATCGACTTCGCCCAGACGATCCGTGACGCAGTCGATCACCTGGTCGGCCTGGGCCACCGGCAGATCGCGTTCCTCAACCAGTCGGAAGCCGCCTACACCGCTGGATACGGGCCGGTTGTGCGGACGCAAGCAGGTTTCGAGGAGACGATGCAGGCGCACGGGCTGGACGCCGTCTCGCGCTTCTGCCGGACCGCTCCGCACGCCGGATACGAGGCATTCCGCGCGCTGATCGACCAGCACCCCGACCTGACCGCGCTGATCACGATGAACGAGCGGGCCGTCCCCGGCATCCTGCTCGCGATCCAGGAGTCCGGCTGGACGGTGCCGGACGATTTTTCGCTGGTGGTGATCGTCTCGTCGCGCAGCGTGGCGGAGATGATGATCCCGCCGCTCACCACGCTCGAAGCCATGACGACCGAAATGGGCCGCCTCGGCGTCGAGTTGCTGGTTCAGCAGTTGGAAGGCAGCCGCCCGGAGCCGTCGCACATTCTGCTGCCGTGCCGCCTGGTCGAGCGGCGCAGCGCCGGTCCGGTGCCGGGCAGCGCGCGCCCGACTGCTCAATTGTCTTAAGACTGTCTTAGACAGGAGGTGCCCCGCAAGAGTTGACCGAGCCCGCCCCCGCTGGTTTCGTTTATGCGAGTTTCAAGGAGAGTTTGCGATGCGTAAGAAGATGTTGAGCTTTGCAATTCTGCTGCTGGCCGTCCTGGTGGCCGTCGCGCCGAACCTGTCGTCGCGCGCCGCCGCTCAGGAAGACAAAGTCCTCAAAATCTGGCACTACGAGTCGCCGAACGGCGCGATGGGCATTGCGTGGCAGGCGGCGATGGACAAGTTCCAGGAGCTGCACCCGGACGTCACGATCGAGTTCGAGGCGCGCGGCTTTGAGGAAATCCGCCAGACCGCGCCGATGATCCTGAATTCCGACGAAGTGCCGGATGTGATGGAGTACAACAAGGGCAACGCGACCGCCGGGTTCCTCTCGCAGAACGGCCTGCTGACCGACATTACCGACGTCGCGATCGAGCGCGGCTGGGACCAGATCCTCAGCCCCGGCCTGCAGACCACCAGCCGCTATGAGAACGGCATCATGGGCTCCGGCCCGTGGTACGGTGTGACGAACTATGGCGAGTTCGTCATGGTGTACTACAACGTCGATATGTTCGAGGAATACGGCGTCGAAGTACCGACCACGCTCGAGGAATTCGAGAACGTGATGCAGACGTTTGTCGACGCCGGGATCACCCCGCTGAGCCTCGGCGCGACCGAGTACCCCGCCCAGCACGTGTTCTACCAGCTTGTTCTTAGCCAGGCGGACCGTGAGTGGGTTGACGCGTTCCAGCTTTACCAGGGCGATGTGGACTTCCACGACGAAGCGTTCACCTTCGCCGCTGAAAAGATCGTTGAGTGGACCGAGCGCGGCTTCATCTCCGAAGACTCGACCGGCATCCCCGCCGAGGACATGGGCGTGGCGTTCACCAACGGCGAATTCCCGATCATGGTGTCGGGAAGCTGGTGGTATGGCCGCTTCATGAACGAGATCACGGACTTTGAGTGGAGCACGTTCCTGTGGCCCGGCAACGAACTGCACGCCGGTTCCGGCGGCAACCTGTGGGTCGTCCCGGCCAACGCCAAGAACAAAGAGCTGGCCTACGACTTCATCGACATCACCATGTCGACCGAAATTCAGACCCTGATGGGCAACGAAGGCGGCATCCCGGTCAATGCGGACCTGGACCAGATCGAAGATCCGAAGATCCAGGAGCTGATCAGCAACTTCAACCGCATCATCGAGGCGGACGGCTTCGCCTTCTACCCCGACTGGCCGGCGCCCGGCTACTATGACATTCTGGTTTCAGGCGTGCAGGAGCTGATCGCGGGCACCATGTCGCCCGAAGAAGCGCTCGACTTCCTGGCCGACCCGTACTTCGAATATCGCGAGACGGTGACGCAATAGCCGTCGCCATTCGCCCAGAGACGAAAGGCGGCGCTTGCTGCGGCGGGCGCCGCCTTTAAGGAACACACACCGATGACTGCTCAACGCTCGTCGCTGGACCGGGGATACTGGGTGTTCATGGTGCCAGGGGCGCTCGCCCTGCTGCTCGTGATCATCATCCCGTTTCTGGTCAACGTGGCAATCAGCTTCACGGAATGGAACGGCATCACCTCGCCCACGTTCATCGGAATCGAAAACTACGAACGGGCCGCGCACGACAAGACCTTCTGGCTGTCGTTCAAAAATAACCTGTACATCATCGTCTCCATGACGGTCATCCCCACGATCGTCGGGCTGCTGCTCGCGTCGTTTTTATACGACTACGTCGCGAACAAGATCGGCAAGACGGCGGCCAACATCTTCCGCGCCGGGTATTACCTGCCGCAGATTCTGCCGGTAGCGATCGCGGGCGTCGTCTGGCGCTGGATTTTGCAGCCGCGCTGGGGCGTGCTGAACTGGCTGCTGGGGCTGGTCGGAATCGAGCCGCAGAACTGGCTTGGCGACGCCGACATCGCGATCTATTCGGTGATGGGGATCATGGTCTGGTTCCAGATCGGCTATCCGCTGGTGATTTTCATGGCCGCGCTGCAACGCGTCGATCCGGAGCTGTACGAGGCGGCATCGGTAGACGGGGCGAACTGGTTCCAGAAGTTCGTCTCGATCACGATCCACCAGATCCGCCCGGAAATTTTCGTTGTCGTGCTGATGACGCTCATCCACTCACTGAAGATTTTTGCGCAGATTTTCGTCCTGACGCGGGGCGGACCGGGCCGCGCGACGATGGTCCCGTCGTATTTCTCGTATCAGAACTTCTTTGAGCGAGCAAACATCGGCTATGGCGCGACGATCTCGACCGTGATGACGGTGATCATCGTCGTGCTGACGATCCTGTTTATCCGCGTGCAGTCGCGACAAGAACTGCAGGAGGCGCTGTGATGATCGCGCGCCATCCGCTTGTCGTACAACGCGTCAATAAAGCGCTCGCGCTGATCTTCCTCACCGCGCTGCTGATCGTCATGCTGTTTCCGTTCGCGATTGTGACGATCAACGCCTTCAAGACCCCCCAGGAATACGCCAGCAACGGCCCGCTCAGCCTGCCAGGCGGCTGCTACACCCAGGGCCTGAAAGACTTTTGGAAGCGGGTAGACTTTACCAACAAGCTCATCAACAGCACGGTGATCAGCGTCTCCGTGGCGATCATCGGAATCGGGCTGGCGCTGCTCAATGCGTTCGCGCTGGGGATCGGGCGCGTGCGCGGGCGAGTGTGGTTCCTGATCCTCTTCCTGATGGCAAACACACTGCCGCAGGAAGCGCTCGCCTACCCGCTCTACTACTTCGCGAAATATCTCGGCCTGTACAACACGCGCCTTTCCGTGATCATTGTGCTGTCTGTGATCCAGAGCGCCTTCGGGACGTACCTGCTGACGTCGGTCTTCAGCACGTTCCCGCGCGAGATCATCGAAGCGGCGCGGATCGACGGGGCGAACAAGCTCCAGCTTTTGACGCGGATCGTCGCGCCGATCAGCCGCCCGACGCTGTCCGTGCTGTTTGTGTTCTTTTTCATCTGGACGTGGAACGAGTTCTTCCTGCCGATGATTCTGCTGGTGTCCACGTCGAACCAGACGGTCCCGCTGGCGATCGCGGTGTTGCAGGGGCAGCACAACATGGACGCAACCACGTCGAGCGCGTCGGCGTTGCTGGGTATCTTGCCGTGTATCGTGTTCTTCCTGCTGTTCCAGCGCACGCTGACCAGGGGAATTACTGCCGGAAGCGTGAAGTAAGCGCGAGGCGAAACTTTTTATTCGCTGCATGAAGGAGCATTCAGAATGAAGTTCGACGCCGGAAACTGGAAATTGCTGCCCGGCACAGAAGCGATGTATCCGCTGACCGTGATGGACGTGCGGACCGAGCCGGATGCACTGGTCGTCGTCGGCTACAACAAATACGTCAACCACCGGGCGGACACGCTCGACGGGGCGGTCTTCACGGCGCGGTTCACGTCGCCCATGCCGGACGTGATCCGCGTGCAGATCACGCACTTCAAGGGCCGCCGCCCGCGCCTGCCCGTCTTCGACCTCGACTACTCGCTGTCCAATCCGGACGTCGAGATCGGCCGGGATGGGGTGCACGCGTGGCTGAAAACCGGCGATCTGTCGGTCGTCGTGCCGGTCGAGGGCAACTGGCGGGTGGACTATCTGCGCGGCGGCCGCCCGCTGACCAGCAGCGAGCATAAGGCGATCGGCCTGTTCAAGCGCGAAGGCAAGACCTACCTGCGCGAGCAACTGACGCTACAGCCGGGCGAAACGATCTACGGCCTGGGCGAGCGGTTTACCCCGTTCGTGCGCAACGGCCAGTCGGTCGACATCTGGCAGGAAGACGGCGGGACGAACTCCGAGATCGCGTACAAGAACATTCCGTTCCATCTCAGCAGCCAGGGGTATGGCGTGCTGGTGAACAACCCCGGCCTGGTTTCCTACGAGATCGCGTCGCACCACGTCACGCGGACGCAGTTCAGCGTCGAAGGGCACAGCCTCGACTACTACCTGTTCGGCGGTCCGACGCCGAAAGCGGCGCTTGAGCAATACACCGCGCTCAGCGGGCGGCCTGCCCTGCCGCCGGAGTGGTCGTTCGGGCTGTGGCTGTCCACCTCGTTCACCACGAACTACAGCGAAGCGGATGTGATGGCGAACATCGACCGGATGGAGTCGCTCGGCATCCCGATCAGCGTCTTCCACTTCGACTGCTTCTGGATGAAGGAGCTGACGTGGTGCAGCTTCCTGTGGGATCGCGAAAACTTCCCCGATCCGGAAGGAATGCTGCGGCGCATCCACGACAAGGGGATCAAGGTCTGTGTGTGGATCAACCCGTACATCGCGGAGCTATCGCCCCTGTTTGATGAGGGCATGGAACACGGCTACCTGCTCCAGACGCCGGAAGGCGACGTCTACCAGGTCGATGACTGGCAGCCGGGCATGGGGCTGGTCGACTTCACCAATCCCGATGCACGCGCCTGGTATGCCAGCAAGCTGCGCGCCTTGCTCGACATGGGCGTGGACACGTTCAAGACCGACTTCGGCGAGCGCATCCCGACCAATGTCCGCTACTTCGACGGCAGCGATCCGGAGCGGATGCACAACTACTACACCTACCTCTACAACCAGACCGTATTCGGGCTGCTGGAAGAGGTCAAGGGCGCGGGTGAGGCGGTCGTCTTCGGGCGCTCGGCAACGTGCGGCAATCAGAAGTATCCGGTCCACTGGGGCGGAGACAACTCGTCTACCTACGTCTCGATGGCCGAGACGCTGCGCGGCGGCCTGTCGCTGGGGCTGTGCGGGTTCGGCTTTTGGAGCCACGACATCAGCGGTTTCATCGACACCGCCACGCCGGACCTGTACAAGCGGTGGGTTGCGTTCGGGCTGCTCTCGTCGCACAGCCGCCTGCACGGCTCGTCGAGCGTGCGCATGCCGTGGCTGTTCGGCGACGAAGCGGTCGACGTGCTGCGCCACTTCAACAACCTCAAAAAGCGGATCATGCCGTATCTGATGGACGCAGCCCGCGAAGCGCGCGATCACGGCTGGCCGATGGCGCGCGCGATGGTGCTGGAGTTCCCCGATGACCCGGCGTGCAAATATCTCGACATGCAATACATGCTCGGTCCTGCGCTGCTCGTCGCGCCGATTTTCAGCGATACGTCGCAGGTGACGTACTACCTGCCTGCGGGCGAGTGGCGCCACCTGCTGAGCGGCGAGACTGCGACCGGCCCTGCCTGGCGCACGGACACCTACGACTACTTCAGCCTGCCGCTGTGGGTGAGCGTCGAGCGCGGCGCGGCGTGGGACTGCCTGCGCCCCGCCACCGAAGACTAACCCGATCGGCTACTCCTTTTGTCATCCGCAAACACCCGCCGCACGGCGGGTGTTTGCATTTTCCGCTCCCTTTCAGCGTCCAATTCGGCAGTTATTAGCATATTCATGAAAGTAATCTGTGTATCAATAACGCTTTGATCGCATAAACATAGCCAACCGGGTGATTACTTCCGGGCCTCGGAAGGCTAGAATGGCGAACAGGATTATCAGATTGTTCGACCGCTTATTGAGTGACGCGCGCCCGGCCCACCGCTCTACACCACGTCGGTCGCGCCGGTAAGGAGGTGTCATCTGCCTTGGTTTATTCGCCTTCAGCCGAGTTTAGCCCGGATTATGTTAGGAGGTTCGTCTCGTGAGTGAACAGTCAATGATTGGAAAAGTGCTCACCGACGTCACCCTCAAGCGCCGTTCGTTTCTGAAGTGGAGCGGCGCGCTGAGCGGCACGGCGGTTCTTTCCGGTGGGCTCAGCAAAATCGCTGGCGCGACGCCTTCGACAACCGTCAAGGCCGCGGCGGCGGACGAAGGCAAGTGGGTAACCGCCGCTTGCTGGCACAACTGCGGCGGGCAGCGCTGCGTGATCAAGGCGCACGTGGTCGACGGCGTGGTCAAGAAGGTCAAGACCGACGACACGCACGAAGACTCGATCGAGCACCCGCAGATCCGCGCCTGCGCGCGCGGCCGCTCGCAGCAACATCAGTGCTTCGGCGCTGACCGTCTCAAGTACCCGATGAAGCGCAAGAACTGGGAGCCGGGCGGCGGCAAGAAAGAACTGCGCGGC
>CBINGT010000095.1:0-10168 GCA_966250245.1 uncultured Anaerolineae bacterium | reverse complement strand
CCATCTCGCCACCCATGTCGCCTTCGGCGGGTTCGCTAAAAAGGAGCAGCGCGGCGACGTGGGCGTAATCACCGACGGTCGGCTCCTCAGGGAGTACTTCGCCGACCACGCTAAAGAATTCCGTTGGAAGGATCACCACCGCACCCGCCTGCTCACCTTCCGTAAAATCCTCGTCCATGGCGAGCCGGTCAAGCGTTTCCTGGCTGGGGGAGAAGATGACGAACGGGAAGGGCGGCCCGCTCATTTCCGACTCGCTTAACGACATCACGAACCATTCCGCAGGGTACGAGAAGGTCAGCAGGCCGTCTTCCGAGGTAAAGGTTTCCATCTCCTGCTCGCTGTCCTGGGCGAGCGCTCCCAACGGGACAAGCATCAGTGCGAGTAACATTACGAGCGAGAACAGGTTACGACGAAACATGGATGGGTTCCTTTTCAACTCGTGTTACGCGACAATGATAGATGATATATTAATAGAAAAATAGAGCCAATTGCTGGCGCGGTCTATTTGCCGCCATCACGAGGTGTAGCAGGTGGTACCGGAGCGCGTCGCCTAATCGCTGTCTGGTGGCTCGGTTTCGAGGTCCAGCGGCCCCATGATCTCTTTCAAGAGCGCTTCCGTCGTGCCGGTAAACTCGACGCTCGCCGCGATCTCCTGCGCGGTCTGGCGCAGCGTGTCGTCGAACTCACCGAGACGTGCCGCTGCAGGCGTCAAACCCAGCAGGCCATCGCCCAGATCGCGGACGAACAGGACACCTTCGTCGGCGCCCCGGCGAAACGTGATAGCGCCCAGTGTGATGTCCTCGCTCAGCTTGATGTCTTCGGCCTCGCCCAATTCGAAAGCTTCGCCCTCGCCCATTTCGACCCAGGACAGTTCTGCAACAAGGGCGGCGAGCTCGCCCGGCGTGGCGCTCTCAGGCAGCTCTACTTTCGCGTCGAACATCTCCAGCAGCGCCTCTGGCAGAAGGTACACGTAAATCACCTGGTCGCCGGGTTCTAACTCACCATAGGCGACGCGCTCCACCATCTCTTCACTTGGCGCCAGGACGACGTATGGGAACAGGAATAAGTCGTCGTAGGAGTCGAGAAAGGCCCATCCGGCAGGGTACGAGAAGGTCAGCAGGCCGTCTTCCGAGGTAAAGGTCGCTCGCTCCTGGCCGTCCTGCTGGGAATACGCGGCAACCGGAATGAGGAATGTCAGTAAGATCACGAACGCCAGTATGGAGCGGTGCGACATTGACGGTTTCCTACCATCTCACACCAGCAGGCTCAGAACAATGGTATGTTAAGAGAAAACCGGCGTCAATCGTGCGGTCGTTCGAGGCTCACCGGTCCAGTGGCGTCGTGAGAGCGGATGCGGTAAGGTTAAAGACGCTTGATTCCACACATCGCTGACTTTTCATGGCAGACAGTTACAGGCGAAGACCATGCGTGCTGTAGCAGACGATCCTGAGTTTATCGAGGGCGACGGCGAGCTTGTCCATTCGGGCGGGCTGCGCGGCCTTTTCCGGCGCGTGGAGCCGCCCGCAGCGGACGAGCGCCGCCGGGTGTATGGCGCGGCGGGCTTCGACTGGTTTCTGGCGCTGGTGGTCGGCGTGCTGTGCGCGATCGGCCTGCTGATGGTCTACAGCGCGTCGATCGACGTCAGCTATCAGGCGACGGGCGACTCGAGCAACACCACCTACTTCTTTGTGCGACAGGTCCGCTCGATGGCGATCGGGCTGGTGGCGCTGGTGCTGCTCACGCGGATCGACTATCACGTCTGGCGGCGGCTGGCGGTGCCGATGATGGCGGTCGTCGCGGTCCTGCTGATCGCGGTGTTGCGCTTCGGCGAGACGCGCTTCGAGGCGCAGCGCGCGCTGCTGCGCGGCTCCTTGCAGCCAGGCGAGTTGGCGAAGTTCACCGTCGTGATCTACATGGCGGCGTGGCTGGCGTCGAAGCGGCAGAAGCTGCGCAAAATTACCTACGGGCTGCTGCCGTTCTCGATTGTGGTCGGCACGATCGCGTTTTTGATCATTCTCCAGCCGGACCTCAGCACCGCGGCGAGCATCCTGGCGACCGCGCTGAGCATGTTTTTCATCGCCGGGGCCGACTGGCTGCAACTGCTGGCGATCGGCGGGGCGATGGGCGTGATCGGCTATCAGCTTGCCACGCGGCTTGAGTATGCCCGCGAGCGTCTGGACGCGCACTTCGCGGCGGTCGAAGACCTGACGCAAGCCAGCGACCACGTCCAGCAGGCGGTGACCGCGTTTCTGAACGGTGGTCTGACCGGCGTGGGACTGGGCGAGGGCAAGCAGAAGTTCGCCAACACGCTTCCGTTTCCGCACACCGACAGCATCTTCGCGATCATCGGCGAAGAGCTTGGGCTGATCGGGACGTTCATCGTGGTGGTGTTGTTTGCGCTGTTAATCTATCGCGGCTTCCGGGTGGCGCGGTTTGCGCCGGACGCGTTCGGCGGCCTGCTGGCGGCGGGCGTGACTTGCTGGATCGCGTACGATGCGCTGCTGAACATCGCGGTGATGACGGCGCTGATCCCGCCGACCGGCGTGCCGCTACCCTTTATCAGCTACGGCGGCTCGGCGCTGGTGGCGGCGATGGCGGGCGTTGGGCTGATTCTCAGTGTTTCGCGCTCGGTGGGCCGGTCGGCGCGTCCGGTCCGCAACCAGACACCGCGCCTTGCGCCACCCTCTGCCGAATGGAGAGACGCACGTGAGGATCATGATCTCAGCCGGCGGGACCGGCGGCGGAGTGTACCCCGCGTTGGCCGTCGCCGGGGCAGTTCGTAAGCTATATCCGCAAGCGAAGCTGTATTTTGTCGGTGCGCGCGGCGACATGGCGCGAGGCCTGGTCGAGCAGTCCGACGTTCACTTCGACGGCTATCACGAGGTCTTCGCCGGACCGGTGGCGGGCATCCCGCTTACGGGGCAGATCGTCAGCGCGATCAAGATCGCGGTGGGCGTGGTGCAGTCGCTGGTGCTGGGGTTGCGCCTGCGCCCTGAGGTGCTGTTCCTGACGGGCGGGTGGGTTGGCGTCCCGGCGGCGCTGGCGTGCTGGCTGCTGCGCTGCCCGATTGTGATCTACGTGCCGGACATCGAGCCGGGCATGATGCTCAAGGTGATCGGGCGCCGCTTCGCGCGGGTGATCGCCGCAACCACCGACGCGACTGCCGCGTATTATCCCGGTAAACGCGTTGAGGTGACCGGCTATCCGCTGCGCCGCGAGATTCTCGAGGCCGACCGCGCGCGGGGGATTGAGGCGCTGAAGCTCGACCCGCAGCGGCGGACGTTGCTCGTGTTCGGCGGCAGCCGGGGATCGCGCAGCATCAACAGTACGATCAGCGCGATCGCTCCGGCCCTGCTGGAAGACGGCTGCCAGATCGTGCACATCTCCGGGCGGCTGGACTGGCCGCAGGTCGAGCAGGCGCACGCCGCTATGACGCCGGAGCAGCGCGCGCATTACCAGGTACACCCGTTCCTGCCGGATATCGGGCTGGCGTTCGCGGCGGCGGACCTGGTGATCAGCCGGGCGGGCGCGGCGACGCTGGCGGAATATCCGCAGCTTGGGCTTCCGGCGATTCTGGTGCCCTATCCGCACGCGTGGCGCTATCAGAAGGTCAACGCGGATTTTCTGGTCGAGCGCGGGGCAGCGGTGCGGCTCGACGACGAGCGGCTGGCGGACGAGCTGTTGCCGCTGGTGCGCGAGCTGCTGGCGGACGAGGAACGTCTGGCGGCGATGCGGCGCGCGTCCGAGGCGCTGCGCCAGCCGGACGGGGCGGACAACATCGCGCGGCTGCTGGCGCGCACGGCCGGTCATCCGGCGGGGTAAGGCAAGGGTTGGCACGCGGCGCGACTTCGCGCATACTAAGCGGTGAGCGGCGCGCGGTCAGCCGCGAGCAGTGATCCAGGAGCAGAAGGCGGACTGCAGCGGATCGCGCAGCCCGGCCAGGGGGCAGATTCCATGATCGAACTGTCAACCTTACTGTGGATGATGATCTTCGTGTTTGCCGTGATTGGCTACATGCGCGGCTGGACGAAGGAATTGATCGCGACGGCGGGCATTGTGCTGGCCTTGTTCGCGTTGAAGCAGTTCGAGTCGCTGCTCATCGATCCTCTCACCGACGGGCGGCAAGCGCCTAAGTTCTGGCTGCAGGCGATTATTCTGCTGGTTCTGGCGTTCTTCGCCTACCAGACGCCACCGGAGCGACTGGCGCGCGGCGGCACGATTCGCAACACGCGCGAGACGCTGCAAGACGGCATCCTCGGCGCGTTGGTCGGCGCGCTGAACGGCTATCTGCTGTTCGGCTCGCTGTGGTGGTATATGGATAACCTCGAATACCCACTCAGCCCGCACATTACGCCGGTTGTGCCGGGGTCGCCCAGCGCGGAGATGGTCGACGCGCTGCCGCTAAGCTGGATGCTGAGCGCGGACGGCGGCTTGCTGGCGCTGGTCATGATCGCGCTGTTCATCTTTGTCATCGTCGCGGTCGTGTAGGCTGCTTCCGCCCGCCGCAGCTTTCCGCGCTTTTCCCTTTACACCACTCATTTCAGGAGCCGTCATGCTTCGTCCTGATCAGCATATCCATTTCGTGGGCATCGGCGGATTCGGCATATCCGCCATTGCGCGGGTGCTGATGCAGCAGGGGTATACGGTCAGCGGGTCGGACCTGCGTGCTAACGACTTTACGCGGGCGCTGAGCGCGGCCGGGGCGACGATCTACGAGGGGCACGCAGCGGAACATATCGCAGGCGCCGATCTGGTCGTGACGACCTCGGCGGCGCGCGAGGACAACCCGGAGATCGCGGCTGCGCGGGCGAAGGGCGTGCCCGTGTTGCGGCGGCGGGATCTGCTCGGCGCGCTGATGGACGGACGCACGGGGATCGCAATCGCCGGGACGCACGGCAAGACGACCACGACCGCGCTAATGGTCCACACGCTGATCACCGCCGGGATGTCGCCCACATACATCGTCGGCGGGGTGATGGCGAACACCGGCGACAACGCGGGCACTGGTTCCAGCGACCTGTTCGTGATCGAGGCGGACGAATACGACTACATGTTCCTCGGGCTGAAGCCGCGCATCGCCGCGATCCTCAACGTCGAGCACGACCATCCGGATATGTTTCCGACGTTCGCGGATGTCTGCGACGCCTTCCGCCAGTTCGCGGACCGGCTGGAACCGGGTGGGCTGTTGGTCGCCTGCGCGGACAACCCCGCTGCGCGCTCGCTGGCTGAGGCGCGCCGGGCCAGCGGGGAACCGGCGATCACCTACGGGCTGGATGCGACCGCCGATTGGTCCGCCGCCGAGCTTGAGCCGCTGGCCGAAGGCGGCACGCGCTTTGTGGCACGCCGGGGCGCGGAGCCGGTCGCCACGCTGACGCTTGCGATCCCTGGGCGGCATAACGTGCTGAACGCCCTGGCGGTGTTGGCGATCTCCGATGCGCTGGGCGTGCCGCGTGACGCTATGGCGGAAGCATTCGCCACGTTTAAAGGGACAGGCCGCCGCAGCGACGTGATGGGGCAGGCGGGCGGCGTGACGGTCGTCAGCGATTACGGGCATCACCCGACCGCGATCCGCGCGACGCTGGCCGCGTTCGCCGAGCGGCCAGGGATCGGCGCGCTGTGGGCGGTGTGGCAGCCGCATACGTTCGGGCGGATGCGCACGCTGGCGGACGACTTCGCGGGCGCGTTTGGCGCGGCGGATCACGTGCTGGTGACGGACGTCTACTCGGTGCGCGAGACGCCGGGGCCGGGCCTGGACGCGCCGGGCATGGCGGCGCGGATCGCGGCGCAGGGCCACGCTGACGCGCGCTATTCCGGTGACTTCGACGCAACCGTCGCGGCGCTGCTGGACGGCGTGCGGCCCGGCGACTGGGTGCTGATCCTCTCGGCGGGGGATGCACCGGCCATCGGAGAGCGGTTGCTGGCGCGTCTGGCGGCGCGAGAAAAGGACGTGGGCGCATGAGCGATCCATTCGCAGGGCTGGCGGCGCGGTTTGGCGACGCGTTGCGGCGCGACGAGCCGATGGGGCGCTATACCGTGGCGCGGCTGGGCGGCCCGGCGGACGCGCTGGTGACGGTCCACTCGGTGGATGAGCTGGCGGATGCGGTCGCGCTGGCGGTCGAGGCGGGCGTGCCGTGGCGCGTGCTTGGCGGCGGGGCGAACGTCCTGATCGGCGATCGCGGTGTGCGCGGGCTGGTGATCGTCAACCATGCGCGCGGCATGACGCTGGAAGACGATGGGATGGTCTGGGCGGAGAGTGGCGCGAGCTTCTCCACGCTCGCGCGCAAGGCGGCCAATCGCGGGCTGAGCGGGATGGAGTGGGCCGCTAACGTGCCTGGCTCGGTCGGCGGCGCGGTCGTCAACAACGCGGGCGCGCATGGCGGGGACGTTGCGCACCTGCTGGTATACGCCGATCTGCTCGACAGCGCGCAGGGGTGTTCGGTCGTGCGCTGGACGCCGGACCAGATGCGCTACGACTATCGCGCCTCGGCGCTCAAAGGGAATCACGGGCGCTATGTCGTGCTGGCGGCGGCGTTCCAGTTGGATCCAGGGCACGACCCCGCCGAACTCAACGCACGCATGAGCGCGCTGGTTTCTCACCGCAAGCGGACGCAGCCACCGGGCGCCTCGCTGGGAAGCATGTTCAAGAACCCGCCGGGCGACTACGCGGGGCGGCTGATCGAGGCGGCGGGTCTGAAAGGTACAACGATCGGCGGCGTGCAGATCTCGCCAGTGCATGCCAACTTCTTCATTAACATTGGCGGCGGCACGGCGGCGGACTATCGCGCGCTGATCGCGCTGGCGCAGGAACGCGTCGAGCAGGCGAGCGGCGTCCGGTTGGAGCTAGAGATCGAGCTGGTTGGGGATTTTGACTAACGCGCTGTCAGGTGGTTGAGAACACAGGGCGCTAGACTTGTTTTACGTAGGGGCGCAGCTTGCTGCGCCCGCACTGTTAGCCCTGGCCGGAGCTTGCTCCGCCCCTGGATGAGCCGCCGGACTCAGTCGTTATCTGCGAGCGCTACACCCGGACCCTTTGGGCGATGCGTTCAGGGGATCATAGCCAGTCGGTAAGATGGTAAGGTTTGAATTCGGTTAGGATTGGTAGCTCAAACCTGAAGGTTGGAAGTGTTTTCGGACAGTTGAGCGTTTTCGGGGCGGGTTTTGCCATTGGACATGAAAAGAATGTTGGATTATAGTGGGATTATATTGTGGGAAATCGATTCCGCAGCTTACAATCGGGAGACGGGCGTCGGCTGGAAAGCACGGTTCCCGCGAGTGGTCCTGACGGCGTAACCAGGCATGGCTTCGTTGAAGACTCGACAGCGGCGCGCGCGCCATGACATCGGCACCCGAGGCCACGTTCGCCCTGCGAATCGCCCACAACGAATAGCGCGCACCGAGCCAGCGGAGCCGGTCCCGCAGCGGATGGCGCCGCTTTCCCGGCTGGCAGCGGTGAGCACGCCGAGCCTGGCGCAACGGCGCGCAGAACGGCGCGAGCAGAAACGTCGCGCGCAGGCGGCGCGCACGGTCCCGCAGATCAAGGTGCGGGTCAACCCGCTCCAGATGCTGAGCTGGCGCGCGGTGTCGGCAGTCATCGTCATCGGGCTGTCGATTGTGTTGTATCTTTTTCTAACGGCCGACGCGTTTTATGTGAGCTCGGTCGCCATCGGGGGGGAAAAGTACCTCTCGCGCGAGGAAATCTTCCGGTTCAGCGACGTCGCCAAGCGCCATATTTTTTGGATCGACCCGGCCGAGGTCGAGGCGCGGCTGGAACAGGTGCCTAACATTGCCGACGCGAAAGTGTATGTCGGCTGGCCGCCTGATATGGTCCAGATCATCGTGACAGAGCGCGAGCCCGCGCTGATCTGGGAGCAGGGCGTTCGGGTGTGGGTGGACGTAAACGGGATCGTGATGGCACAACGCGAAGACCGGCCAGACCTGCTGCGGATTGTAGCGGCGGATGCGAGCGAGTCGCTTGACGCAGGGGCGCGCATCCCGCAGACGATTGTGGATGGGGCGCTACAGCTCCGCCAGCGGCACCCAAACATCGACGTGCTGACCTATGATCGGCTCAAGGGGCTGGGCTACCGCGACGGCGGCGGCTGGACCGTGTGGTTCGGCGACGGGACCGAGATCGACACGAAGCTGCTGGTCTATTACAAGGTAGTCGAGAATATCAGGTCGAAGGGCATACAGCCCGGCGATATTTACATGAATGAGCCAGACCGGCCGGTTTACACGGTGCTGTGGCGTGAAGGTGGCTGATTAGCGGATGGGCGAGCTGGTCGTAGGGATCGATATCGGTACCACGAAGGTGTGTACCATCGTCGGCGAGGTTCGCGAGACGGATATCAACGTCCTGGGCGTGGGGATCGAGCCGTCACATGGCATGCGCAAGGGCATGGTGACGGACGTCAATGCGCTCAGCGCGTCGATTTCGTCGTCGGTGCACAAGGCCGAGCGCAGCAGCGGCTACGAGATCGGGCGCGCGTTTGTGTCGGTCGCCGGGGGGCAGATCGAGTCGATCAACAGCACGGGGGCCGTGGGGATCTCTAACACTCGCGGTGTGGAAGTGGTCGACCTCGATCGGGCGATGGACGCGGCGCGCGCCATTCCCTTGCCGCATGGGCGCGAGGTGCTGCACGTTATCCCGCGCAATTACACGCTTGACGGCCAGACCAACCTGCGCAGTCCGGTCGGGATGCTCGGCTTCCGGCTGGAAGTCGAGGCGCACATTGTCACCGCCGGGACTGCGAACATCCGCAACCTGGAGAAGTGTGTCGAGGCGGCGGGCGTGTACGTCGACCGCTTCATCCTCAACCCGCTCGCGTCCGGCGACGTCGTGCTGACGCCTGAGGAGCGCGAAGCCGGGGTGATGGTGGTGGACATCGGCGGCGGCACGACCGACCTGGCGCTGTTCGTGGATGGCGCGGTGTGGCATACCGCCGTGATCGCGGTCGGCGGGCAGCATATCACCAACGACATCGCGCACGGGTTGCACCTGCCGTTCGATCTGGCGGAGACGGTCAAGCTGCAATACGGGCACGCCGATCCGAAGGCGGTAAGCTCGCTGGAGTCGTTCCCGATCCAGCCGTTCGGCGAGGAACTTCCGAGCAAGGTTCAGCGTTCGGATCTGGCGCTGATCGTCAACGCGCGCGTCGCGGAGATCTTCGAGCTGATTCTCAAGGAAATCAAGCGCAGCGGCTACGACGGCCTGATGAAAGCGGGGATCGTTCTGACCGGGGGAAGCAGCCTGCTGCCGGGGATGAAGACGATCGCCGCCGATGTGCTGAAGATGCCGGTGCGCATCGCGCAGCCGGAACACCTCACCGGCATGGCCGAAGCGCTGAAAAGCCCGTCATACAGTACTAGCGTGGGGTTGCTGAAGCTGGGCCTGATCATGGATCTTGAAGATGATCGGCGCAAGGGCCTGGGGACGAATGGCAGCAAGTCGCCGCGTCCCGATGTCGGCGGGTTTTTCCGGCGGGCGCTGAAACGTTTGCTGCCCGGCGAGGAAGAGTAAGACGGTCACTGTTGCGCGAAAACAGAGCCAAATTTCGCATCTGGTTTTCGCGTTTCAGAAAATATCGTAAAATTGATTGTTAAATTGCTCGCTCGCGTCTTGCAGGGGGCAGTTAACGGAACGGTGCGGAGCCACGGCCTGGCAGGCGGTTGTGGGCCGGCGCCATCAAATCATAGTTCGGGTTCAGGGAGGGTGAGATTATGGCTGAGGCTCTGCCGTTGAGCGGCGACAACTTCGCAAGCATTAAAGTTGTCGGTATCGGGGGGGGCGGCGGCAACGCCGTCAACCGCATGATTGAAGAGGGGCTGGGCGGCGTCGAATTTATTGCGATTAACACAGACTCGCAGGCGCTGCTGCTCAGCAAAGCCAAAACGCGTGTGCGCATCGGCGACAAGCTGACGCGTGGATTGGGCGCCGGGGGGAATCCGGAGATCGGGCGCAAGGCCGCCGAGGAAAGCGCCGACGAGCTGTACGAAGTGTTGCGCGGCGCCGACATGATCTTCATTACCTGCGGCATGGGCGGTGGCACCGGGACCGGCGGCGCGCCAGTGGTGGCGCAGGTCGCCAAGGAACTGGGCGCGCTGACCATCGGCGTGGTGACTCGGCCCTTCACGTTTGAGGGCTCGCGCCGTATTCAGGCCGCCGAAG